>JAKVKZ010000093.1 GCA_022484565.1 Muribaculaceae bacterium | reverse complement strand
GCTCGGCGGGGCTACTCGCCCCTTGCCGCTTGGCGCTCCCGCGGTGTGTGTTTCATATTAATTTTCACTTCCACTGGCGCTCCGTTGTTGCACTTCTATTGTGAATCTGCACATTTTAATTCATCTTTATTTCTCCGTTATTTTTGTAAATTCCCGTAAAACCGTGTAAAATGGCGTATAGTTTCTCTACTATACCTTTCCTCTCGATTTTCGAGCTTCAACAAGCGAGCAACAAATGCGGTACAAAAATGAGCTGAAAAAGCCCTATAAACGATAACCATCGCTTATAAGGATAAAAAGAAAGGCGCTCAAAATGAACGACTTAATAATTGTTGATGATATATGCTAATCGTTGGTAATCACCACTTACTTGCCGATGCAAAAATGCTTAAACACGTTCCCTAAAATATCATCAGTAGTAATCTCACCTGTAATCTCACCCAGATAGTGCATGCACTCGCGTATGTCCTGGCTGACGAAATCGCCGCTGATTCCTGCATGCAATCCATCAAGCGTCCTCGCTATGGCCTCACCAGCGCATTTCAATGCCTCATAATGCCGTGAATTGGTCACAATCACTGCATTCTCATCGTTTTCAGGCAATGAGGCGGCATTTTTCAATAAACCCTCAAGTTCATCAAGATTCTTCTGATGTTTTGCTGAAATGAAAATCTGTTTTCCGGTTTTCGGTGCGCTTTCATTCGGTGCAGCCTTGAAAATCCTCGAAAGTTCTTCTTTCACATTCTGCTGCATTTCTTCGCTCATCAGGTCAACTTTATTCACCACTGCAATTACGTCTTTACCTGAGCAATGCGGAAATATCTTCACGCTTAGCTTTTCCACGCTGTTCTCTTCCGTACTTATTGCAGCAGGGCCGTCAATAATCCAAAGCACCAACTGCGCCTCGTCAATTTTGCGGAAAGTCCGTTCAATTCCCATCGTCTCGATTTTGTCGTGCGTTTCCCTAATCCCCGCAGTATCAATAAAGCGGAACATTGTCCCGGCAATCGTTATCGTGTCTTCAATCACATCGCGCGTAGTACCGTGAATATCACTTACAAGGGCCTTGTCATCATGAAGCAGATAGTTCAAAAGTGTGGATTTCCCAGCATTCGTCTCACCCACAATTGCCACAGGCAGACCATTCTTTATCACATTTCCCACAGCAAACGAATCGGTAAGCCTTGCAATGACATTCTGAATCTCTTCGGCAAGTTTTATCATCTCGTCGCGGTTGGCAAACTCCACATCCTCTTCGCTGAAATCCAGTTCCAATTCCATGAGCGATACGAAATGGAGCAGTTTTTCACGAAGTTCATTCAACTTTCTGCTGAAATCACCACGCATCTGGCTGATAGCTATTCTATGCGATGCTCTCGAACTCGACGCAATCAAATCCGCCACTGCTTCCGCTTGCGAAAGGTCCATCCGTCCGTTCATGAATGCTCTCCTCGTAAATTCTCCGCCAGTCGCAGCTCGGCAACCGCAATCAATCAGCGTTTTCATTATCTGCTGCTGTATCCACATCGACCCGTGGCACGAAATCTCTATCACGTCCTCGCCGGTAAACGAATGTGGAGCACGAAATATCGTCATTACCACCTCATCAAGCGTTTCGCCTCCGTTTGGCTCAACAATCTTTCCAAGATGCGCCTTATGGCTTTCAACCGTTGAAATGTCCGCTCCTTTCCAACATTTAGCCACAATATTTGCAGCGTCTTCACCGCTCACGCGTATCACTGCTATTCCACCCATTCCATGAGGAGTGGAAACGGCACAAATAGTATCTTCCTTGTTCATCGTTGCTGCCATTGATTTACATTGCATTCGCTTTCCACCTTGTTTTCCACATCGTCAGACAATGCCGAGAAAAAGTCAAGTCCAGTCTGCTTTTCCACCTCATCCACGCTCACGGCGTATGGCTTTATTCCGCCTTTGCAACTTCTGTTGGGATATATAAAGCCGATGGCTCGTACAGGATTTGTATACGGAGCCAGCACCACCTTAAAGAATGCTTGTGGCACGGCCACACCAATATCGCCAATTGTAGCCATATCAGCCGACAGAATCGGACCTGTGATTACTATTATTGCACTGTCACGCTCTGCCCATTCCCTCACATGTTTCTCCAGTTTCTGCCACCCTCCATCGTTCAAGGCGTGAATTTGAGGGCACACATTGGTCATGTAGAATGATTCTTCCATTGCCTGCTGGTCCCATTTCATGTCAGCTGCCGGTGCCATGTGGCCTCGGTCGTAGCCTGAACGTGTATAGTCCCACGGATTTGCGCTGCCTTTTATGTTCGGGTCCGTCGCAAAACTGTTGAATCTTGGCACATCTCCTTCTGTTTCTGTACCCGTAAGTTCATAGCTCACGCAATTCGGAATATGGTATTCAGGATTGAAATATATGATGAATCCTTTATATTGCTTAGTCACGTTCTTGATGTTCTTGGGCAAAATTACTTTGTCCAGACCTTTACAGGTCGATGTCACTTTTCCGCTGTCATGGTCTCGGTTACAGGCCTTGCAACTCAAGAAATATCTCCCTACAAAAAAAGTTACCAGCATCACCAGCGCCAACCACGAACCGGCAGTCACCATCTTGCGGATGTCCTGATATTTATTTTTCTTTTTCCTTTTTGCCATAATATATGCTTTCTTTTAATTTACAAAGATAGAAAATATTTGCTACCTTTGTATAATTATTTCCATGCTCACTTCTATTAGTGCGGCATTTTTTTGAATGAATTATTTAAATACATAAAACTATGACTGTAGTTGACCGATTTCTCCAGTATGTCAAATTCGACACCCAAAGTGACGAATTGACTAATCTTACGCCATCCACTCCTGGTCAGATGGTTTTTGCGCAGCATCTCCAAAAAGAATTGACCGACTTGGGCCTCAGCGACATTTCTCTTGACGAGAATGGCTATCTGATGGCTGTCCTTCCTTCCAATTCCCAAAAGAAAGCTCCTCGTGTCGGTTTCATTGCCCATCTCGACACTGCTCCCGACATGTCAGGTCATAATGTAACTCCACGCATCATCCAGAACTATGATGGAGGTGACATAACTCTCAACGCTGAAAAGAAGATTATCCTTTCGCCTGAACAGTTCCCCGAATTGAAGGATTATGTTGGCAAAGCCATTATAGTTACCGACGGTAACACACTGCTCGGTGCCGACGACAAAGCTGGCGTGGCAGAAATCATTTCTGCTGTCGATTATCTCATCCAGCATCCTGAAATTGAGCATGGCGATGTTTGCATAGCTTTCAATCCTGATGAGGAAATTGGTCAGGGCGCACATAAATTCGACATCAAGCGCTTCGGTGCTGATTGGGCTTACACTATGGATGGCGGTGCCATCGGTGAACTGGAATATGAAAACTTCAATGCAGCTGTTGCCAAGGTTACATTCAAGGGCCGCAATGTTCATCCCGGATATGCTAAGCACAAAATGATTAACTCCATCCGCATTGCCAACCAGTTTGCAATCATGCTTCCGCGTTGGGAAACTCCTGAACACACCGAAGGTTATGAAGGTTTCTATCATCTCATCGGCTTTGAGGGCAATGTTGAGGAAACTGTCCTGACTTATATAATCCGCGACCACGACCGCGACCGTTTTGAACGCCGCAAAAAGGAACTTGAGCATATCACCCGTAAAATCGATGCTGAATTTCCTGGTTGCATCGACATCAACATCAAGGACCAGTATTACAACATGAAAGAGAAAATTGAACCTGTCATGTATGTGGTTGATTATGTAAAGGAAGCCATGAAGAATGTTGGCATCGTTCCAAAGGTTCAACCTATCCGTGGTGGAACAGATGGTGCTCAGCTGTCGTTCAAAGGCCTTCCTTGCCCTAACATCTTCGCTGGAGGTCTAAACTTCCATGGTCGTTATGAGTTTGTGCCGATTATGGCAATGGAAAAGGCTTCCGACCTGATTGTCGAAATTTGCCGTCTTGTAGCTCTAAACGAAAAATAGAGTATAGTCCTAAATTATAGAAAGATGCCCCGCCGCGTGAAAAGCGCATGGCGGGGCATCTTTCTATATGATTTTCTTAAAGCTAAATAGTATCAATCAATAGCCATAAGTTCAGCACTGTCACTATTGCAGCCAACGCATATAGCAGCACGGCATAATATTTATTATTGGCGTAGCATCCCATCACTTTATGCGATGATGTCAACCAAACCTGAAGAAACACGGTAAATGGCAACTGTATGCTCAATGCCATCTGCGAGATCAGCAATCCTTTGAACGGATTACTGATAAAACAGATAGATAGCAATGCAATTCCAAGCGATAATACAATTCCCACAACAGAATGGGTATCTTTCACGCTGTACGATTCTCCGAATATTCCTGCGAATATTGAACCTGCCGCCATCCCGCTTGTCACTGTGGAAGAAATGCCTGCCAGCAGCAAAGCCACGGCGAAAATTGTTGCTGCATTGTTGCCAAGTAGTGGCTGAAGCATTGCCTGCGCCTGCTGAAGTTCATCCACCGACTGCCCTGCGCGGTGGAAAGTCGTAGCGGCAAGCAGAATCATTGCACTGTTGATTGCCCAACCTATTATCATCGAGAAAAGCGTGTCGAAAAGTTCATATTTCAGCACTTTTCTTATTGATACGTCATCTCCCTTGTTAATTTCGCGGCTCTGTACTATTTCAGAATGGAGAAACAGGTTGTGAGGCATCACCACAGCGCCCATTATGCTCATCACTATCAGCAGACTTCCCTGTGTAACCGACGGCACAACCCATCCATGCGTTGCCATAGGCCAATCTATATGCACAAGAAACAGCTCATAGATGAACGATAGTCCAATCACCGACACAAAGCCAATTATAGCTCTTTCAATCCTTTTGTATGAGTTGGTGAAAAGCATTATCAGCACGAATGCAGTCGAAAGTATCGAGCCCCACACAATTGGCAGGCCAAACAGCATCTGCAATGCTATTGCGCTACCCAGTATTTCCGCCAGCGATGTGGAAATGCTTGCAAACACGGCTGTTGCCAGAATCGGGCGGTGCACCCATTTCGGCGTGTATTTCGTTGCTGCCTCACTCAGGCACAACCCGGTTACTATGCCGAGGTGCGCCACATTGTGCTGAAGCACAATCAGCATTATAGTTGAAAAGGTCACTACCCATAGCAGCGCATAGCCGAATTCTGAACCTGCCGCAAAGTTGCTTGCCCAGTTGCCTGGGTCAATAAAGCCTACAGTCACCAAAAGTCCTGGTCCTATATATTTCAGGATTTCCAGACCTCCCAATATTCTCGGATGGTCCTTTCGCTTAAGTTCTCTTATCAGTTTCAGCATAATTCTCATTTATTATTTAGCAAAAATAATGGTTAGTTTCCTATCCGCCAAATCTGCCTTCCAATTCCCGCAAATAGCTGAAAAAAGCCGGACACATTTTAATGCCCGGCTTTTATCTATTTTCCACTGCTTTATTTTCTACCAATTCATTGGCTCGTCAAGCATCTTTCCGTCTTGCGGGCCAACTTTCAGCGAATCTTTCTGAAATTGCAGGCACAGCACTACAAGCGGCGTTTTGCCATTGTTCCTCCAAGCGCGCTTTCCGTCAGGTGCAACTCTCACCATAGCACCTTCTGCAAACGGAAATATCTTTCCGTCAACCTGAAATTCGCCTTCGCCCTTTATGGCGATGTAGAGTTCTTCATTTTGAGCATGGGTGTGGAGGAATGCGCATCCTTCGCCTGGATTGGCGATTTGGAACGATGCCTCAAAGGCGGTACCTTTCAAGGATTGTCCTATAAACACTTTCCCAGGAACTCTCATGCCGGGAACTTCAAAAACGAACTCACCAAGTTGGTCATATTCGCCTACTGTTGTTGCTGTGAAATTCTTACCCGAAGCTAATTCTTCAATCTTTTTCATGACTTTTCTTTTTTAAATGTTATATCGTTCTTTATTTATGTTGCAAAATTACGCCCAATATTATCGTCATGCAAGAAGGCACTTGATAGTTACAAAGTTACCTCAAGGTAAGTATTATTGAATATCAACCTGAAACAAACTAAAATTTTTTAAATATTTTTTTGCACCTTGGCTATGGTACTATTTTCCCCTATTTCACCAATGTGAATGGATGGTCGGCTATCCCGGTCCAGCGATAAAGGCTTAATGTGCAAGAATGTCGTCCGTCAGCTGTTGTTGCGTCTTTCGATATGTAAAAGAATCCGTTGCCTAATGGGCATAAGCCTGTTGCACCGAAGTCGTAATGCCAGCCCCATATTCCTGATTCAGGGTCGTGCAGGCCTTGAGGTAGCAATCTCAGCACCGAAGCCTTTTCCGGCTCATCAATTCCTGCAAGTTTTTCTTTGCGGGCCTTTCGTCGGCCATCAATTATGAATAGCGAATAATTTGGAAATTCTCTCTTCTCGCCTGGATACACTGCTGCATAGCAGTTGCCAGTTGCCGAATCGTATGCGAGGTTTTGTATTCCGTACGTGGTGTTTCCTGTGTACACAAAATATTTGTGTGCTGCCCATATCGGACCATTATGGTGCGGTTTTTTCTGCGATAGTGTCATGGCATAATTGCCCCAATAGCGTATGTCGTAAGCAAGTATCACTTGATAATCATTATCCTTCCTCGTCGTATCACCATAAATGCCATAAGCGACGTTAAGATACATCTTGCCGTTTTTCTTTCCATATTCTGGCGCAAAAGTTATGCCATCAATGCCTGAACATCCAAAACGATGCTTTTCCACATATCCTTCACTTATCGATGATGAACTGTAGTCAAAAACAGGCTCACGAAGATACACTGTCTTCATAACGCTGTCTGTCTCAGCATTCATCCCTATCGTGTTTATTTTCTCTACGTCAAAAATAGCCACGTAGAATGCTGTTTGCCTGTCTGCCGCACTTTCCCCAGCTATGCCCTGACCTATTTCATCATTTTTGTATTCGAGCGAACCATACACTAAGCCATTTACAGGATTTATCGTGATACAGCCGAGATGACCAGTCAAGCCCGTAACACTGCCAACCGTATGGCCAAGCATATCAGTTTTGAGCAGACTTGTTGTAAATGAATAGTACACAAAACCATGCTTCAAGTCCACAGCCACGCCCTGCACATGATGCTTGCCCTGCACCCCGCTGAATATTGTCCTTGGCAACCTTTCAGCGAAATCTGCGCCTTCGTCATCGCTCTCCTTTATCTGTTTGTCACTTGCAAAGCACACAAATGGAATAAGCAATAAAAAGAATATTGCCACAAACTTCCCTATGCCTTGTTTATGAATGTTTAGAATCATTCCTTCTCGGTTTCAAGCTATATTATCGGCAAATATACTAATTTGCCCTATTAGTGGAAAATATTCGCCGCTTTATTTTAATGATGCAAGTAATGATCGTTATATATGTAGAGTCAACAAGCAAGTGCAAAATTAAGGAAAGTGTTGGAAAAAGACTTCCTTAGGGGTTAAAAAGTTCAATTTTTGTCTGGGTCGGTTGTTGATTTTGTATTGAATTTCTTTGATTCTGCTTTCAGGGATGGCACTGATGTCAGTACCTTTAGGGATATATTGCCTGATAAGTTTATTGGTATTTTCAATCGCGCCCTTCTGCCAAGCCGAGTAGGCGTCGGTGAAA
>JAKVKZ010000092.1 GCA_022484565.1 Muribaculaceae bacterium | reverse complement strand
GCAAGCCTTGCGGCACCGCCACCGTGCGCTCCGGCAAGATTACTACCGAAGACAAACACTTCATTCTCTTTCAAGTTATTAATCCATCCCGGTGTGATTCGCATAATTCTAAGGTTTTTATATAGATAATTTATTGACTGCTACAAATCATTCGCATTTGCCATCGAGCACCTCTTTCACCTTACTTATCATCAATGAAGGCGGAATGCCCGCAAGGCAATAATAATCGCCACGGTAGCAAGGCTTGTTGCCGAAAACGGAACAGGGGCGACAGGTCATGTTGAGCTGGACAGCATTACGCTCGCTCTGATGCCATCCCATAAATCCGCAATAAGGATGAGTTGCGCCCCAAACACTGACAACTGTGAGTTTGACAAGTGCTGCAAGGTGCATATTGGCCGAGTCCATCGAGAGCATCACATCGCAATAGCTAAGCAGCGACAGCTCGACAGGAAATCCATAACGCTTCTCGGCGAGAGAAACCACATTTTCATGCCGTTCAGCCCACGGATGCAGAATGTCGCGCTCCTGCTCGCCCGCTCCGAAAAGGAAAATGCGGACATTGTCCCATGCAGCCATAGCATCCACGACTTTCGCCATGAGCGGAAGAGGATAAATTTTGCCACGATGCTTGGCGAAAGGAGCAACAGCAATCCAACGCTCGCCCGCCGGCTTAGGTGCAGAAATTTCGGCAAAAGCAGCCGGATTGGCCCTTTCATCACCAAAAATGGAAGTGAAAGTCTCATCAAAGGAAAATCCAAAGCGGTGAAACACTTCACGATAACGGGCACGTGAAGAAATTAGCGGCAACATGCGCTTATTGCTGGCACGCGTCAAAGCCCGCTTGCCACGACGGCCCTTATTGATGTGCCTGCATGGAATTCCGGCAAGGCGCAGGAACAATGAGATGAAATGGGTGCGAAGCACATAATGAAGATCGACAAAGGCATCGATATGATATTTTGAGCGCAGTTCGCGGCAAAGCCGCCAAAGGCCTGCCACGCCATGATACCGCGTCTTTATGTCGAAACCAAGAACAGTGAGATTGGAAGGGGCATTGATGAAAAGTGAAGCCGGCACTTCCTGAGTAATCATAATGAAATTCACATGAGGATAGGCAGCGCAGACGGAATAAATCACAGGAACCGTCATTGCCACATCGCCAAGAGCTGAAAAACGCGCAATCAGCACATTGGCAAACCTCGGAATTTCATCATTTCTTCCCATAAAGGACAGGATTGGTGTCGGGGTCGTTATACATTTTCATCTGACGATACACCTTCATGTATTTTCGTCCGGCAGCAATGTCGTCGAGAAGCTGGCTTATCGCCAATGATAAATCAGAACGCTGCTCAAGAAGCACATCGAGCTTTGAGCAGCATTGCGATATATGTTCAGGACTTGCATCAGAGCGTTCAGCCTCACGGCGCATGTGATAAATTTTCAGGGCAAGGATAGATAAGCGGTCGATGGCCCAAGCAGGGCTTTCAGTATTGATGGTGGCATCAGCCAAAGGCTTGACTCCACTGAACTCGGAACGGAAATAGGTGTCGATTTTTTCCACCAAATCGGTGCGGTCCTGATTGGAACGGTCGATGCGATGCTTCAGTGCAAGAGCCTCAACGGGGTCGATGGCAGGGTCGCGAATTAGGTCCTCAAGGTGCCATTGCACGGCATCAATCCAGTTTTTCACAAAAAGGTCAGCCTCGATAGAGCCTTTTTCATAAGGATTATCCACCTTAGCGTCCACATCATCAAAGTTGTGATAGAGTTCAGTCGTGTTGCTGAATATCTCATTGCACTTATCTACAAATTTCATTTATTGCAGTTTATATACATTAATGCTACAAATATATTACAAACAATGCATAAAACCAAATCAAACTTGAATTTGGAGCTGCCAGAGGGTCATAAAATAATGAATAATTGATTATTTTCTGCCGAAGTCAGCCGGAATCTCTCCCCACTCACCCGTATTCCATTTCATTATACGGTTAGTGAAAGTGTTTTGGCCCATCCATTCGTCGGCACGGCGCAAAATTGCCATCAGTTCAGCATTTTTCGTGTTTTCCACAAGTTTGCTCTTGCTCTTGTGATTGCGCACCCAAGCCAAAGCCGAGACGCTGTCACTATAAATTACGGTGTCCTTTCCTTGCTTTTTGAGCATGGCTAGCGCATGGACAATAGCAAGATATTCGCCTATATTGTTTGTGCCTTCGGGGAAAGGCCCGCCATGGAAAATGCGTTTGCCAGTCCTAACGTCCACGCCCTGATACTCCATAACGCCCGGATTGCCGCTGCACGCCGCATCCACCGCGATGCTATCAACGATAATGTCGGGGAAAGCGGCATAATTAATTTTATGCACCTGTGCTTTGGCGATGCTGCGGAGAATTCCCATTTCCTTATCGGGATTGCCACGATAAGCAATGATTGCATCTTCCTGATTGGCAAAACTCTTGCAATGGGCATCGGGATATTTTTCCATCATAGCCTTACATTCTTCCCACGAGTCGAAGACACTATTGCCCCGACTGCTCCAAATAACGTACCATTTGCGATTGTAAGCCATACTTTAGAGAAACATTTGCGCAAAGTTAATATTTTTTCCATACATTTGCATTGCGATTGCAACAAATCAATATGACACCGATATTTTTAATAGGCTATATGGGCAGCGGAAAGACCACTTTGGGACGTGCCCTTGCAAAGGAAATGAAATTCGACTTCATCGACCTTGACATTTATATCGAGACTCGCTACTGCCGCTCGGTGCGCGACATTTTCGCCGAACGCGGAGAAGACGGGTTCAGGGAGATAGAGCGCAACATGCTGCACGAGATTGCCGACTTTGAGAATGTAATTGTGGCCTGCGGAGGCGGCACGCCATGCCATTTCGACAATATGGACGTAATGTTGAGCCACGGCACCACGGTGTTCCTGTCGGTGCCGATTCCAAGACTTGTTCAGCGGCTTTGCCTGCCCGGGTCGCGGATGAAACGCCCGCTGGTGGCGGATAAGACCGACAGCGAAATGGCTGAATACATCAGCAAGGCTCTTGAAGAACGGCTTCCATACTATAGCAGTGCTAAAATCACATTCGACGGCTCAAAACTTGAAACAGCAAGCCAAATCGGTGAATCAGTAGCAAAACTGCGTGAATTGCTGCCACAAGAATAATCTGTAACTGATCTGAAATTTACTTCCAAAGTGCCTCATTTTGCCAATCAGAAGGGAATCCCATTGCAGATATATCCACCTGCGAATATTCAGCAAATAAGCAGTTCAACTTGTCATGCATATCGTTATTGGGAGAAATAATGTTAAGCAAATATTTAATGATGCACAAACGATAATATATACGTTTGTTATCTATCTTTGAAGTGTCAATCCAAGCGCATTTTAATTTGCGAGCCTCAGCAGGCTTGAGTACAAACTCTCTATTCCAAACTCGTGCATGATGGCAACACATATTTCTGAGATTGGACAGAACTGTAAGCCAAGACACAAATACCATAGGCTTTACACCAAAATAATCAGCTATCTTCTTCCTCAGCTGATTGCTTGCGATGTTCGAATAAATATAATTGAGATTTCCGAAAGATAGCACCTCCGTAATCATCCAAGCTGGAGGATATCGCTCAATATATGAAACACGAAAATTTTCGATATAATCTTCTTTGCTCCCATCTATTTCTTTGTCTATAACAGTCAATGTTTGCTGGAATTTAATACTATTAGCAAAATATGTAGGACTTGTAATCCAGTAGTCATCATGAAGTTCTTTGCACCCAAAGTTAGCTAGCACGCACCTAATAGCAACCTCAATCTTCTCGATCTCATTAAACAGCAAGATACGTAACTTCTTATCGAAACGATACAGAGTTAATACCTTCTCAAAAGTCGTACCACTTTTCAGCAATAAATTAGTCTTTGGTATCTGATAAAAAGGAACGATATAAGATGCAAGCCTATGGTAGCTGATATTTGTAAGGTAACGCTCAGCCTTTGCTTCATCGGAAAATGACATACCTCGATTACACTTTAGGATCTGAACAATCTGAGCTGGTGGTGAGTAATGTTTTGGATAACTTGTTTTATGTACCTAAATAAAAAAAACGACCCGCCGATTTGAGCATTGTAAAGAGGCTTGGCAGGTTCTAATGGTGCAAAAGTAATCAGTTTATTCGAAATCTGCAATTAATTCGACAAAATAAAGCAAAAATTCCACTTGTTATATTCCTTTGGCAAGAATGATTTTATAATAATAATCAGGCACTTGGAAATCTTTCACAATTTCTAAATGCCTGATTTTTGTGTATAGATAGAGCCTTGTCGGCTATGGTGTGCTTAAAGAATCACTTTCTTGGTGATTCCTGCCACTTTCACGATATAGATACCGTTTGCCGGAACTGTGATAACCTTTTCAATTCCGCTGTATATCACGCGTCCCTCAATGTTGTAAACCTGCACTTGAGCATTATCGGCTGCTCCTGCTATGATTATTTCATCACCTTCGGTGGCGATTTTGAGTGCGTTGCCCACGCTCTCAACGTTAGTTGGCAGACTTTGATAAATATATGCGAAGTCTTTCCAAATGTTGGCGGCTAAATATGAAGCCAGCACATTCGAACCTTCTCTGATAAAAAGTTTTGCATTGTTTGTCACGGATGATTCGAAAGCCAAAGTGTCCAGTTTAGGAGCGTCCATGTTCGATGAGGTCACTGTTTCTATCCCGGTACATCCAAGGAAAGCTCCAAAGCCCATCGACTTGAGGTTGTCGCCTAATTTAACCGACTTCAAGCCCGAGCAGTTGACGAATGATTTGATATTGATTAGTCTGACAGAATTAGGAATTGAAATCTCCGACAAAAGCGAGCAGCCGTTGAAGGCGATACTTCCAATGTTTGTTACCGTATTCGGTATGCTTACTGATGCCAAGTCGCTGCACCCGCTGAAAGCTCCCACAGCTATGCCTTTTGTCCCATTGGCGATTTCTATTGAAGTATTATAGGGCATAGTTCCTTTATATTTGTATGCCACCAATCCTGCATACACCAACCCGTCGGGTTGATCGTCCAGCCATTTTGTCCCTATTAACGCGTTACTGCCTATCATTCCCACGGAATTGGAAACAACTAAATTTTTCAAATTGCTGCATCCGTAGAAAGCCTTATGGCCGATTTGCGTTACGGAATCGCCGATTGTCACTGAAGTCAACTTAGTTACTCCCTGAAATGGAGAGACATCATAACTTAGGTTTCTGCCTAAAAATACTGAATCAAGTGGGCTGTTATCAAACATTCCATATTGGCTCCCTTTCCCAATTGACAATGTGCTTGCTCCCGGTTCAATCACGACGACCTTCAAGCTTGAGCTATTACTGAAAGCATAATCACCAATAGTCGTCACTGTATTAGGAATAGTCAACGAAGCTAACTTACTGCATGAGGCAAAAGCTTCCTCACCTATCGAAGTTACTGAATGAGGTATTAGTAATGATGTCAGGCTTGAGCAGCCTTTGAAGTATCCAGCAGGAATCTCTGTCATGTTGTTATTTATCATGAGTTTGGTCGTATTGCTTTGATTTATGAATGGAGAAGATTCTGATTTTAATTGTCTGCCTATATAAATTGAGGCGGCATAGTTGTCAGCGAATGAATTTCCGTTAGCTTTCAACGCAACGTCTCCATCTTCAATTATCAGACTCTTTAAATTTGTGCAGTTGGAAATGATACTTCCTCCGATTGTATCCACCGTATTTGGTATGATGAAAGACTTTAAGCTTTTGCATTCAGTAAAAGCATTCTCGCCTATCGTTTTCACCAATTTAGGAATTGTAATGGATGTTATTGCTGAGCAACCACGAAAAGTGGAATTCTCAATCTCCGTAATTGAATCCGGTATTATGAATGAAGACAAGTTGCCGTCGTAACTGAAAGCACCATAGCCAATTTTTTTCAATGTCATAGGATACGTCAGCAACGTCAATTTGGAACACATTGAGAAAGCATTTTCGCCAATTGTCACAACTGAACTGGGAATTGCCACAGTGGTCAATTCTCTGCACTGTCCAAACATGTCATTGCTTATCTCGGTTATTGATTCCGGCAATGAGATGTGTTTTAAATAAAAACAATCGTAAAAAGCTTTTTCCCCAATATTCTTTACTGTATTTGGAATCGTTACAGTATTTAAATGGTAACAATATTCAAAAGCCGAATGTCCGATATTTACTATTGACTTTGGTACTGTATAAATGGTATCTCCACCAAATGGATACATCACGAGTGTCGTTTTGTCCTTATTTGTAAGCACTCCATCAATTGTTGAATATTTCTCATTGCCATCCTCAACGACAAAGCGCTTAAACTTGGCGCATCCTGCGAAAGTTTGCATGGGAATGGAATCTACATTGCTCCCTATCCCTACTGAAATTAAGCCTTCGTTACCTTGTAAAGCGTCCGATTGGTTAATGTTCCTGCCTAAAAATATTGAATCAGGTGCGTTACCGAATGAGGCGTCTTGTAATGACAATGCGTTGTTGCCCTTTTCAAATATCAATGTCTTCAATCCACTACATCCCGAAAAAGTCATAAAGCCGATTGTGTTTACTGTTGCTGGAATTCTCAATGTCGTTATGCCTGTGCAGTTAGAGAATAAATCGTGCGGTAAATCCGTGGCATCGGAAATGACTAAATTCGTTAATTTACTTTGTCCATCAAAAGGTGACACATTATAGCCCATGTTTCTCCTAAGATAAACTGTTTCAAGTGGACAATGAGTGAATATGCTCTTCCAGTCATCACAATAGTCCATGACTAACTTTGTGCTGCTGGCTTTTATTGATAAAGTTTTCAGTCCAGTGCATGAATTGAAATAGTCGTAAGGAATATAATTGACTTGCCCACCTATGGTGAATGATGCTAAGCTGGATTGATTGGTAAGTGGCAAAGTGTTTGTCTTAAGAATTCTTCCTAAATAGAATGATGTAAACGGACACGCTGAGAATGCGTTGTCGCCAACTTCCAATGTGTCGGAGCCATCTTCAAGCGTCATGCTTGCCAGTGTGGTGCATCCGGTGAATGAGTCAGAATTGATTTTTGTCACTGAATATGGGATTGACACCGAAGTCACTTCCGAGCATCCGTCGAAAGCCTCCGACCCGATTTCCACGACGGTGTATGTCTTGTCGTCGTATGTCACTTTTGCAGGGACTACTATATCCCCGCTGTAGTGCCTCCACCATGTCTTGTAGGTTAGAGCGCATGTTGCGTTATCTTCTGAAACGTAGTTGTAATAAAGGCCATCCACATCAAAGTCAGCGGCAATGGCACTAAGGCTTGCTAATAGGCAAGTAATCACGAAAATTGATTTTAAATAGGTTATCCTCATTGTTATGAAATAAAAAAATGATATTAAAACTTTATAGTAACCATTAAAATGGTTTATCTCCCATGACAAAACTCCCCCAAAGGTACAAAACATTTTCGGATAAAGAAATTTATCCGAAGAAATGCACTATTCAAGCAATCAACATTAATTTTCAGTGTGCAGGCCAGAATTGATATTTTTCCATATATTTGCATTCCAGTTGCGGACAAGGTATAAAAAAAGCAGCCACGTTTATTGCGCAGCTGCCTTGTTTCGAGTGGTGTCACCAGGAGTCGAACCGGGGACACAAGGATTTTCAGTCCTTTGCTCTACCACCTGAGCTATGACACCTTTCCGAATTGCGAGTGCAAAGATAGGACGGATATTTCAATCCTGCAAATTTTTTTGAACTTTTTGCAAAAAAGAGCGGAATTTTGTGCCGAAAATGATGAAACATGAATGATTTGCCATAAAAAAATCAAAATAAATAATTCATGCGGAGTGTAGGAAAACGAAAGCCGCAAAGGATAATACAAGAAAGATGACATAAATAAAAATACCAACATAAACAACAAACGACAATGCATTTGAAACCAACAGCTAAAACAGGAAGGACCATTGCCACAATCATAGTGGCGACAATGGCGATGGCGTGCTCAAGCGCGAACGGAAACAACGAACCGATAAGCGCATCGCACCAACTGACAATAATCCCCGAGCCAACGAAAATTGAATACAGTTCTGCCATGACGGCAATCCCGTCGTCGGCAGGCATCAGCACCGACATCCCCGAAAACGCTTTCGCGCTGCTTCAAAATGAGCTGCCAACAGCGAAAAGGGAGAAAAATGACAAGGCTTTCATCAGGATAGCAACCGACAAGACACTTGGCGAAGAGGCTTACAAGCTGTCGGTGAAGAAAGGGTGCGTAACCATTACGAGTTCCAGCGATAAGGGCACACTTTGGGCCGTGCAGACATTGAGGCAAATGCTCGACGAGATGAAATATGCCAATGTGAACTGGAACAATTCCATTCCGCAAGTGGAGATTTCCGACGCTCCGCAATTCGGATGGAGAGGATTCCACATCGACGTGTCGAGGCACATGTTCACCATCGACTGCCTGAAAAAAGTGGTGGATTGCCTGTCGTTCTATAAAATCAACCATCTGCAAATACATCTCACCGACGACCAGGGTTGGCGGATTGAAGTGAAATCGCACCCGGAACTGACCGCAAAAGGCGCATGGCGCGACTTCGACAACAACGACAGCGCATGCCTCGCACAAGGCATGACAATCGACCCGAAGTTCATAAAGAACGGCCAATATGGAGGCTACTACACCCAAGACGAAATACGCGGACTGATCAGCTATGCCACTGAGCGCGGAGTGGAGATTGTGCCTGAAATCGACATGCCAGGGCACTTTTCGGCTGCAATCAAAAGCAATCCGCAACTATCGTGCACCGGCAACACAGGTTGGGGCAAGGAATTTTCCTATCCAATGTGCCCTTCAAAGGAGACTTCCTACACATTTGTGGAAGATATATTGAATGAAATGACGGCTCTGTTCCCGTCGAAATATTTCCATATCGGAGCCGACGAAGTGGAAAAGGACAATTGGCGAAAATGCCCCGATTGCCAAGCCATG
>JAKVKZ010000091.1 GCA_022484565.1 Muribaculaceae bacterium | reverse complement strand
TTGCGGATATTAGGATTATCTATTTTATTTACTAAACTGTTTAAATAGTGGGATTGGATTTTTTCCGTTTTCCTTGCATCTTCCCCTCAATCCCTCACTATTTTGCGTCAAAAAAACATATTATGGTCCCAACGTCCGATAATCTTTGGCAGAAAATGGCTGATGGCGGCATGACTTTCCGCAGCCGTTCCTCCGAACTCCCGTACATGAATATCCCCGCCGGCAATGCCGTCGACGTCGGCCTCATGCTCCATGATTCGCCCGACCTATGGCGTGGCTTGTGGCGCGAGGGCGAGATGGCCTGCCTGTTTGCCGACACCAACCTCGGCAAGAGCATCCTTGCCGTGCAGATGGGCAACGATGTGGCGCACCGCTTCAAGCGTAATGTGCTCTATTTCGATTTTGAGCATTCAATTGCCCAGTTCGCCCGCCGCTATTCCGTCAACAAGAAGCCGTTCAAGTTCAGCCCATATTTTCGCCGTGTCAACCTGCGCGAAATTTACGGTCCAGCTCCATTCGGCAAGGAAGTAGTCGATGGCATTGAGCGCATGGTTGTGGACAATCGTGCAGCGGCAATCGTCATCGACAATCTCACCTCCGTAATCGGCGATGTCAGCAATCCGCGCCTTGTCCGCCGCTTCATCGAGCAAATTGCCGTGATAAAGGCTCGCTACGACCTTTCAATCCTAATCGTCACCCATTCCAAGCGTCACAACGCCTTCGCGCCCCTCGGTGTCAATCATCTCGCCTGCGCACCAATTCTCTCAGCCTTCTGCGACAGCATCTTTGCCATCGGTCGTTCCACCGTCAATCCTCAAGCGCATTATATCAAGCAGATCAAGAGCCGTACCACCGAGTTCCGCCATGGAGCCGATTCCGTAATTCAGGCCTCAATCGGCTGGCACGACTATGGCTTAACTTTTGCCATCGGCGACGAAGCCAAGGAAAGCATTCTCATCGACCGAATTTCCCCAATCCTTTGGCGGCAGCTCCAGTCAGCGCAAGCCATGTCAAAAAGCGGCGTTCCAATCCGTCAGATAGCCGGCACGCTTGGCATCAGCAAATCATCAGTCCATCGTCTTCTGCACCGTTACGATGTAATCACCGTTCCTGATGCTGAAGAACAGGAAGCGGAGGAGAACCAGCCGAAAAATAATAAGAAATCCACAAAAAATCCTCGCAATAATCCCGCCGAAAAAGAAGCGAAAAAAGAAACAGAAAAAGAGTTGGGACAGTCCTCGCAACAGCAGGAAAATGAGGCAGATAACCCCACCAATATTGTCCCACCCGATGAGCCGGATTTGTCCCAATCAGCAGCCGAATCCGATGAAGAATCCGAAGTAGAAACTCCCGCCACGCCAGCCACCCTTCGCCGTAATTCCAAGCATAAGTCAAAACATCGTTCCAAGCATCGCCGTTAATGTCACAAATTTTAGCTATCTTTGCATCAAGTTTCAAGTTAATTCGTATAATTCTATATATTATGGCTCTTCAGTGTGGCATTGTAGGACTCCCGAATGTGGGAAAATCCACTCTTTTCAATTGTTTATCAAGCGCAAAGGCTCAAGCTGCCAACTTCCCCTTCTGCACCATCGAACCGAATGTCGGCGTTATCACCGTTCCCGATGAACGCCTCAATAAATTGGCTGAAATAGTGCATCCAGGGCGCATCGTCCCGACAACTGTGGAAATTGTTGACATCGCAGGCCTTGTAAAAGGCGCGTCCAAGGGCGAAGGCCTCGGCAATAAGTTCCTTGCCAATATCCGCGAAACTGATGCCATAATCCACGTGCTCCGCTGCTTCGACGACGACAACGTCACTCACGTTGACGGCTCTATCGACCCTGTCCGCGACAAAGAAATAATTGACTGTGAACTTCAGCTCCGCGACCTTGAAACGGTTGAATCACGCATCAGCAAAGTGCAGAAACAGGCTCAGACCGGTGGCGACAAGGAAGCAAAAATGCAGTACGAGGTTCTGAAACAATATAGGGATGCCCTTCAGCAGGGTAAATCAGCCCGCACAATCACATTGGAATCGAAAGATGCACAACGCTTTGCCCACGACCTTTTCCTGCTCACTAACAAGCCCGTACTCTATGTGTGCAACGTGGACGATGCAGCTGCCGTGAATGGCAACCATTACGTTGATGCAGTCCGTGAAGCCGTTAAGGATGAGGATGCCGAAATCCTCGTCGTTGCAGCCAAAACTGAATCGGAAATTGCTGAACTCGACACTTACGAGGACCGCCAAATGTTTCTTGAGGAAATTGGCTTGAAAGAATCAGGCATGAGCCGGCTAATCCGCTCGGCCTACAGCCTGCTTAACCTCCAGACCTTTATCACAGCCGGACCGATGGAAGTCCGCGCATGGACTTACCATAAAGGCGACAAGGCTCCACAATGTGCCGGAGTAATCCACACTGATTTTGAAAAAGGCTTTATCCGTGCCGAAATCATAAAATACGATGATTATATCCATTACGGCAGTGAAGTGGCCGTGAAGGAAGCCGGAAAAATGCACGTTGAGGGCAAGGAATACGAAATGCAGGATGGCGACATCGTCTATTTCCGCTTCAATGTATAGGAGATTATCCGTTTTTCTTGATTTTTACGCAATCTGATATTCTATTTTTGCAGTGTGATGCACTGAAAATGCACACGCCCACATAGTTCATTGGAATATTTGCGTAAAATTAAATGAAGTCAGGCATTAATTCACTTAATGCTTATCAGTTTTCAGGCATTTCCTGTAAACTTCCACAGTCTGCTCAGCAATCTTGTCCCAATTATAAGGGCTAAGGTCATATTCCACTTTACTGCAAGGATTCTTAGTCTTTGCTTTAATTCCAGCAACTATTGATGCTACATCACCTTTTGCAACGTAATCTTCAACAGGAAGTTCTACAAGATGAGTGGCAGGCAGTTCGGTCACAATCATAGGCAATCCATACCCCATTGCCTCAAGCATCACAAGAGGAAACCCTTCAGTAACCGATGACAGCACAAAAAGTTGTGCATGGCTGTAAAGTTGGCGTAAATCTTCCCCAGTGGTGAAACCTGTGAAAATCACCTTTTTGTTTGTATCAAGTGCCTTTAGTTTGTCATAGTAATCAGTTTTATGGTCACTGGCACCGGCAATCACAAGGCATTTCACTTCTGGAATTCTGTTGACTGCCTCCACAAGGTATTCAAAACCTTTCTCTGCCGTGAGCCTACCTACAGCAAGCAAATAATTACCTGATTCCGCTCCAATTTTGTCGATATAATCAGTGTTCTCGCTTCGCTTTATTAAGTTTACTCCATTAGGAATATAGCATGATTTTGCTTGAATTTTGACTGAATATTTCTGCATCTGGAACTTATTGACAAAAATAATGCAGTCGGCAAATCTCAGCGAAAGAAATTCGGAGAATTTAAGCATCTTCCTTGCTATATGGCCCCATTTTTCATGCTCATAGTTAGCACTGTGGTATGTCATTACAGTTTTTAGGCCCATCAATTTGAGCAGCGGGATAAACATGCCTGGACCGATGTTGTGCACATGAACTATATCCGGACGATTAAAGATGATGTGCAAGCAACAGATGAATGTATGGAATACCGCTTCTACACCGCTGATTTGTGATGATGGAAGGTCGATAAACTCAATATCAGAATATACTTTGCCTGAGGCGTCAGTTAAGTATTGTTTTCTCCTGTAAGCGCGAATCTTCACACTGCCTTTCATGGCAGGATAAAGATTTCCGCAGTGCATTTCCACTCCTCCTTGCACACCTGGAAATCCCCTAAATCCTATGGCTGCAATTAAGGGCTTGTTCATGTTTAGTCCCAGCAAATATCTTTACCCTGGCGAATACGCCATTTGTTCTTTAAAATCCACTTAATCGGAATCCAAGGCCGACGAACCATGTCGTGACGCTCAGTTACAATAAATGCACAATTACGCTTGCAGTTGCGTACTTTTTCCAGCACCTCTTTTGCCTTGTCTGACTTCATGATATTCTCGAATGAGTCTTCCTTGATGTTACCTATTATCCATTCTTCGCCAGACCCGTTGCAAGGTGACACATTTCCCCATGGATCAATGAAAAAGAAATCAGTCAGAGCGCCGCATGCTGGTCTGTAACCGGCAGGGTCTCCGCGCAGACGACGATGGATTGAGCGGTTGAAATATGCTCGCCCGTAATCTTTCAGACGATTTTTTATACCACGTCTTTTTGATGTCAACATGGCTTTCACGAACAATTCATGTTGTCTTAAAGCATCTTCACTTTCAATCACATTGTCACTCTTATGGAAGTACCATGAATTATGAACTGTGGAATTGCCAAGTTCAACATCGAGTGCCACGCAAAGTTCATACAGAGAAAGCAAATCTTTATAGTTATCGGGAGAAATGACGACTGAAAAACCGATATTTTTGCATTTAGTTTTTTTCAACTCAAGAATTGTGCGCAAGGCATGGTCAAATCCATCAACAAGTCCCCTTTTTGTATCATTTATCTTCGGAAGCCCTTCCACACTGACCCTTATCAGAATATTAGGGTATTTATTGGCTAAAGCCACAATAGTATCTGTGTTGTAGCCATTGGTGCTGAGCTCAAGCAGAGATGATTTTGGATAAAGAATCTCGAAGATTTTATCAATATCTTTCCTTATTGTGGCTTCTCCACCTGTGATGTTTATTCTTAAACCAGCAGGAAGTTTTTCATAATAGGATGAGTCTATCTCTTCTTCTGGACGAGTAGGGTTCTTCCATATATTACACATATTGCATTTCGCATTACAGCGAAATGTCGTAATAAGACTTCCTTGTATAATATTCTTCATTCTTCTTTGTTTTATTCGAGTGCAAAGGTAACAAAATTCAGCATATTTCTAATCATCATAAACTGAAATAGTCTTGTGAATATACTCCTGAGGTGAAAATCTTTTCATTGCATTCCGCTTTATTTCCACATTGTCTCTGGTGATGCTCATTTCAGCAACAATTGCATCTTTCAACGCATCAATCTCGCCCCATGCATACACCCTTCCATTGCTGTCATCAATAAGTTCCGGAATACCGCCGATTCCAGCACCAATCACAGGAGTCCCTGCACAAAGCGATTCAATGAGACTCAAAGGATTATTCTCATAACATTCCGAAGGAATTACTGAAAGATGCGCATTGCTTTGCACATCACACACTTGGACTGCATCAAGTTTACCCAGAAAGTTTATATTTGAATATTTCTCATAAGTGGCTTTAAGCTGTTTCAACAATGGGCCATCGCCTACCACCTGCAATTTGTAAGGAAGTTGCGCCGCTGCTTTCAAAAGGCTTTCTATCCCTTTTTCGGCTGAGATCCTTCCGACATACACAATATAATCTTCCACGCTTTCGTGTTTCAATGATTGAAGTCTGTTTGCCTTTGCGGAGTCTAAGGAATTGCACACCACTTTCAATTTCGCCTTATCAAATCCGCCTTGTGCCATTTTATCCGCCATAAACTGGCTTGGACAAATAAAGGCATCAGTGAAACTTTCAAGCCTTTTTCTGCTCCATTTTTTAGCTTCAACATAGGCAAGAGCACTGCCAAAAAGGCTTCCCTTCATGCACTGTTTTGTTAGCACGTTTAACTTGTCGTGAAAGCAAAGTTCGCAAGGTTGTCCGTTGCGGAGACATGTATATGCTGGGCACAGCAATTTGTAATCGTGCAATGTCCACACCACTTTGCATCCAAAGTTTTTTGCCAATTGGCCAATAATAGGCGATATATATGAATGGATGTTGTGGAGATGCACAATGTCGGGGTGAAAATCATAAAGGATTTTATCAATTGAATCGACTATATCTCCAACCCCTAAAGTTCTCTTAGCAGCTTCCAACTTCTGTCCCACGCTTCCAGAAAACGAGACTTCTTCAGCAAAATAATTTGAATACTGTGAATGAAGATTTTCGTGATGCTTCATAGCATACATAGCCACATCAAACCCCTCCTCCCTTAATAAGGACTCAAGATTTAATGCACATACACAATCTCCTCCACGAGGATAATAAAATTTATTTACAATAAGTATTCGTTGCTTCATTCAATAAGGTTAACATACTATTATTATAACATAAAAACAGTGGGAATATTGTTTAAGTCAACACAATCATAGCAGAAAAAGATTCAGGCATGTTATATAAAGAATCTGAGTGATTTTGTGGCATGAGGATCCTTTTAATTATGAATTGAAAAATTAAAGGACTGTGTCGCACAATTTTTTCACCAAATACGGCCTTTCGAAAGCTCTTTTTTCTAATAATCTTCATTTTGATTAAAAATGTCAATTAGGGTCTTGGCAACGTGTGTGGACGAAAGTTCACCGCGGATATTTACACAATTCTCTGCAAATCGGGTGTCGTTCGCCACTTTTACCATGTCTTCCTTGTCCCAATCATCCTTTGCTATCCCCAAGCCATGCTCATTGATAAACCCAGCAAGGGCCGGAACCATATTGGTAATGACCGGAGTGCCCGAAGCGATTGATTCAGGTATTGATACCATATTCAAGTCCTGACGTGTATTAATCAAAAATGCCATTGATTCCGACACAGCTTTACTCAGTTCCAAATGGCTCAAAAATCCAAGAAATTCCACATTTTCATTTATGCCAAGTGTCTCAACAAGTTCACGGAGTTCATGCTCCATCGGCCCACGCCCTGCTATCATCAATCTGAAATCGGAATTTCCTGACATCTTTATGAAATCTCCGAACTTACGGATTATCCCGTCAACATTTTTCCTGTAAATCAATTGAGCCGAGGAAATAAATTGTCGTTTCTTGTATGTTGCTATTGTAAATTTATCTATATTAATGCCATGATCAACAGTTATTGATGAGACACGTTTCATATACTTGGAAATGAAAATCCTTGCAGTTTCCGACCGGCCTACAACAATTCTGACCTTACGGAAGCAAAGAGGGACAACAACAGAATGCCAAAAATGCGAAGGGATTTTATGGAATTTCTTTTGATGCACATTAAGCTCTTGCCAAATTAGCGTCTTCCGTGGTGCAAGTAATGCAGCAAACAAAGAATGGAATCCAAATGTTTCAGAACAAAGAATCATGTCAAACTCTCCTCGATGCTGCTTTATATATTTATAAACATTCCATGAATAAGGCAATACCATCGGAGAAAATATTTTCTTACATTGGCTCTCAAAAAACACTATTTCAAAATCGTATTGTTCCTCCTTGTTTGGTTTATATTCTTTCGCCGATATCAGTACAACCCTATGCCCTAAAGCTTTGAATCCAAGACACATCGTATAAATCATTGTATCCTTGATTGTATTTACTTTAGGCAATTTCTCTCCATCGCCTGAGAATAGAATCGGATTTAATATCAATATGTTCATATAAAATTGGCTTTGCCGTAATTTTAAAAGCTCATAATATCTGTGTAAAAGTAGGCAATTTAGGTAACATAGGCAACATTATAATAAATGGCGTATTAAAACTCATTGTAAATTTCACTGATTTGCTTCTTAATTGAACTTTTAGAATAAGCCTTTCGATAAAACTCAAATGTATTGCCTTCCTCGCTGGTTATCGCATTTATTATGTCAGCCGCAAACTCATCAGCGTCCGAAACATCAGCTATTTTGACTCCAGAATAATCACCTGCACCTGAATCCCTAAAGAAAGGAATATTCGAAAGAACCATCTTTTTCCCAAAGTAAGAAGCAACCGACAACACTCCAGTCTGTGTCGCTGAAATATATGGGTAAACCACCACAGCCGCATTAATGAACAAATCACGAATTTCATCGTCTCTGATAAATCGATTCACAAAAAATGTGTTTTTTTCATCTTGGTTTCTGCTGAAATAAATGTTGCCAGCACCTGCAATCACAAGAGGATAGCAATTCAGCCTTGCGTCATCATGATGCAAATCGTAAAGAAGATGGACACCCTTATATAGTTGCAAGTTGCCAAAAAAAAGGATATAATTGTTTACGCCAATAAGTTCCGGCACCTGCTTTGAGCCATGCTCTATATCGGGATTTATCAGGGACGGAAAGGGACAATAAAAACAATGTTTGCGAGGATACAAATCATGTAAATACGATAACTGACTTTTACTGTTTGTCAAAATATTATCAGCATGCTTTATTATGTATTTATTAGGATAGTCCACTAATATCAAATCTTTTAATGCTTGTTTCACCGACAGATATTTTGTGTCATGATGAATTGCATCATGAATGGTATGGAGAATCTTTATTTTCTTTGAAAGTCGCGTAAAACATGAAGCAAGCACCAATTCTCCAGTGAGTGTATGAATTAAATCAAATTGCTCATTCTGCATAAGATGGTTTACTGCTCGAATCAATTGTGCAGGATAAATGCGGAAAAGGAGACGCTTTATTTTTGATGTTGGATAATGTATAAAGAGAACTCTGTCGGCAGGGAAGTCCGCGAAATCGCGCATCATTACATCATCTTTTATTACGATGAATACAAAAGAATTAGAGTTCCATACCGATTTTAAGACAGCCAGTGCATAAGGCCTCATTCCACCACTGTATTCGGTCGCTATGTAGATGACTCTATCCATGGCTTTCCCTCCTACAATTTAAGATAGTCGGG
The DNA here is from genome assembly GCA_022484565.1 of Muribaculaceae bacterium. Taxonomy (GTDB): domain Bacteria; phylum Bacteroidota; class Bacteroidia; order Bacteroidales; family Muribaculaceae; genus JAKVKZ01. Next base: position 1,240 of record JAKVKZ010000091.1, on the reverse strand, counting down.
TGATGCCGCTATTTCCTCTGTCTCACCAGCATAACTTGTAGTACCAGCCAAGAACAAGAATAGAATAGTTATATTAAGTACTTGAGGCGTTTCGGGTGCCCAGTCGGAATTACCTTGCACCAAAAGGCACGAGATGATGCCCAATGCTGTCATCACTGATATTGTATAGAATATTGACTGCGAGTTCTTGATTTTTTTCTTGAATGTACGGAAAAAGTTCACCACGTACACCACTATCGGCGTAAATCCGACAATGCCCAATTCAGCGAGCAACGACAGCCAGACATTGTGTATAGGATTCGTAAACATGAAGTCTTCAGGCATCCAGTACTCAGCACCAAAAACAGCATTAATATCGATTGTCTTGTCGGCCAACAGAAATTTCAAATGAGAATTCAGCCCTACTCCAAGCCATGGATGAGCTTTTATTATCTCTGTCGCACAATAATAATGCATCAGTCGTGCAGTGGACATTTCATCCAAATTGCTTGTATCGGAAAACATGTCCGACAAAGGCGTGAAAAAAAACAATAATCCTATAATCACAACTGTGGGCACGACACCCCAAAGAAATATCTTTGGGTTAAGAACACTGTAGCGACGTAGAACGTAAAACACCACCAGCATCAAGACTCCGAAGAATACAGCAAGCAGCGCGCTACGACTGCCACTTAAGAAAATCACAAAGATTGCAAGCGCTGAAAACATGATGCTTTCTTTCATCTTGTATTTTGCCATTGCACACGACACAAAGAACATCATGTAATAGGAAGCGTATGTGCCAAGCACATTTGGATGGCCAAAAGTGCCTGGACTGCCACATCTGGACGCTTCACGTATCGATGCATGATGATTGAATATTGTCGCCATAAAACCCATACCCAGCAAAGGGAAACAGACCGCTAACACAGCATGAAGACCAACCGTAACAGCAAAGCCATAATAAATTCCGGTTACAATCGTCTTTACAGAAAAGCATGTTGTCAATAGGTATAGGAATATTAAATAGCTGAATATGTAATTCAGAGCTATAAAAGAGCAACTTTTTACGGTATTAAACGGGTTCAGTGCACAGTAAAACAAATAAATTATAGCTATTAAAATTATTCTTAGCTGTATTTTCGGAAATTTCCAGGCATGTTGTCGGGCAATTAGCCAGAGAAAAAACAAGACAAGCACCTGATATACCTCAAGACGCACACTCAGGCCAAAAGCACCATATTGCTGCGGGTAACCCAAA
>JAKVKZ010000090.1 GCA_022484565.1 Muribaculaceae bacterium | reverse complement strand
CATTCTTACATGTTCCTGTCTCTTGTACTACCTAAAGTATTTCTGTCTGTCGCATCATTTCAATGATCTATGCGCCCCGTTTTCCGAAACGCGAGTGCAAAGATACGGCATTTTGCCTTTCCAGCAAAACTTTTTCAATCTTTTTTGGAACTTTTTTCCACGCCATTGGCTGGCTGCCGCGCCAAACCGCTACTGTGCAGCACGTTGGCGGTTGATATTTTTTTGGGATTTTTTCCGCATTTTTTCTGCTTGCAGCGATTTTTCACCCAAAAGGCCCGAATGAGGATGGTTTTAGCCGCCTTCTTGGGCGGGACGGGGTGATGATTGGCCCGTTTCGCCGAATCGGCCAAATCGGTTGCCGATTTATGGCAAGGCTTTGGCGCAATTTAGATAGTGGGTGTGAACACCTGGAACGGCTCTTAATTAGCTGAACTGCTGAATGTTCAAGAGGGTGTTCACGGTGAAGTGCTGCACACACCTTTGCAAGGTTTTCACCTTTGGATGCCACTGCACTACTTCCAATGGTTCCGCAAAGAGATTTCGCTTGTGGGTGTGAACACCTAAAACGGCACTTAACACGCTGAAATGCTGGATATTCAAGAGGGTGTTCACGGTGAGGTGGTGCACACACCCTTGCAAGGTTTTCACCCACCGATGCCTTTGCACTATTCCACATGGCTCGGCAAACGAAATTCGCACGTGGGTGTGAACACCTAAAACGGCACTTAATGTGCTTACTTGCTGGATGTTCGCTGGGGTGTTCACGGTGAGGTGCTGCACACACCTTTGCAAGGTTTTCACCCACCGATGCCTTTGCACTGCTCCACATGGCTCGGCAAACGAAATTCGCACGTGGGTGTGAACACCTAAAACGACACTTAACGCTCTGGACTGCTGAATGTTCAAGAGGGTGTTCACGGTAAGGTGGTTCACACACCTTTGCAAGGTTTTCACCCTTAGATGCCACTGCACTACTTCCAATGGTTCCGCAAATAGATTCCGCGCGTGGGTGTGAACACCTAAAACGGCACTTAATGAACTGAACTGCTGAATGTTCGCAGGGGTGTTCACGGTGAAGTGCTGCACACACCTTTGCAAGGTTTTCACCCATGCAGCATTCTTCTGACTTTTCTTGCCTGCATGAAGACAATTCACACGTGGTGTGAAAGGGTGAACCGATAATATTTTTCATGACATAACACATTATTATATAAATAATGGCAAAGTTATTAAATCGAGAGAGGGAAAATCCATGAAAAACACCACAATGCAGTACGTTGGAAAAGAATATTTTTTGAACCGATTTATCCCAGATTATAGGTGTGCATACTCATGTTTTGCGCAGCAGGCAGATAATTGATACCCCACCAGCAAACTTGCAAAAACACGAAAGCGACAACAAGCAATATTGTGGCAGTGCGTGGCGACGATGAGCCGACTTGCCGGTAATGGATGTAAATGAGATAGGTAAACCATGTGATAGCCGCCCAAGTTTCTTTCGGGTCCCATGCCCAATAATTGCCCCACGCCTCTTTTGCCCAAAATGCCCCGAAAAGCATTCCTATGGTAAGGAATGAAAATCCTAAATACACCAAATCATCGCAGCCGTGCATATCGCCCTGCTTTTTCCACTGGATATAGATTGCCGATAACGCAGCCACACCGAAAAGCGCGTAAGCGAACATATAGACTATGACGTGCGGTGCAAACCACGGACTTTGCAATGCAGGCATCAAAGACTTACTCTGTATGTCAGGCTTTAGAATGTTGATGCAGATAAACACAATTGCGAGCAGCGTGCCGAATCCTATTACCCAGCGGTATTTTCTCCGCATATAAGTCGCCATTCCCGCCAACGGAAGGAACAGCGAGTACCACAGGCGCGTCTCGCCCATTGTGCGCAGCGGTGGACGGCTAAGTTGCATCCACAACAGAATTATATAAAAGAGGAATACCGCGATGCCCAATGATGTGGCCCCATAGATTAGCCATGGCTTGGATTGCCGATAGGATGCCACAGAACCAATAATCCAAAGCACCACGGCGACGACAGCAAATATTATAAAGTAATTCCACATGGTCAATCTTGTTTTTTGTCATTTTTACGCAGGAACAGTCCTATCGCACCTGCCAGCATCATGAATATTCCGGCATACACGGCAGGCAGCCACGGGTCCTTCACAAGCTGGAATGTGCTCATCTCGCTCCAACGGCCTTTTTCCTTGTCGTAATCAAGTTGGTAAATTTTCCAACCCATTACGCTAAAAGGCTTGTTCACCTCAATTCTCCCTGCATACACTTTTTCCTCGTCAGTGTAAATTTTCACATCTGACGAGAACTTTTTAGGCTCACATTCGGCCATCACGAGTGAAATGGCCTTATTCAATTTCATAACGTTGAAGGGAAAAAGGTAGCTGCCGCAACTTATCCAGCCTTGTAATTTCTGACTGGTTTTGACGTTGGTGGCAGTTATCAGTGCCGCATCGGTGGCACCGTCAGTTCCCCAACCGACATATTTGATTTTGTTCCCGTTTATCCCGACAGGAGCAGCGTATTCCAAATATTTATCCACCTTTATCCGCCAATCAAGAATTTGTCCCAACTTTTCATCAATGCCTAAAGTCTGCGGACGCCCTTCAGGCTGCGCTGTGCCAGTGTTGTTGTCGATTATCATCAACCTCGCGGGATATTGTTCCATAGTGAACTTCTGCAATTCAATCGCAATCGGCAATTCGTGGATTTTCCCTTTGGTGTCAACAGCCCGCCATTCGGGTTTCCCCGGGAACGTGGGCATATTGAGCTGCTGGATGTCGGCACTGCCAAGAGTGGCGCACAGCAGGACAACGAACAGTCCCCAATGGTTGAGCATAAACGGCAGGTCGCGGAAATGAAATGGAATTGTGCGGCGCAATGCCGTAAGCCCCAAGCACAGAGTGAGCCAAATAAAAGGAAGCACATACCACCATGCATGGAGCATGCTGTGGAATCCGAAAGAGAATTTATCGGCCGATGCCGCTCCATCTTGGCGCAACATCCCCATGATGAAGGTCAGCAATGTGACAGTGGCGATGGCCACCACGGCCATGCGCGATTCGCTCATGCAACGGAAAAGATAAACTTTCCCGCGCATAAGGTGCATAGTCACCATTATCGCCACAAACAGGCACAACAAAATCACATTGGCGGGAAAGGCTATCAGGCTCCAATCGATTGCTCCGACTGTGATTTGGAGCATAGCACCGATAAAAGTGACTCCCCCGCCAATGAGAATATATTCAGAATATCCGAACGGTTTATTCCACATCTAATTACTTACATTTCCCGTGTTAAACGGCCCTTGGCTTTTGCCTCCTGCAACCATTTCGGAATAATGGTGTTGATGAACCGCTGTTTCTCAGCCCTAAGTTTGTTCATGTCCAAACCGATATATTTTTGAGCCTTTTCTTTCGTGGAAACGTCGGGCAATGGAATGTCGCCAGTGAAGCCGTGCTTGGCAACAATTTTCGCTATTGCCAAACGAGCCTGAAGGGCACGTTCAAGACCATTGCCCAATATGCGCATGATTTCCTGAGGTGCATGGAAAGCTGCTCCATGCGATGCCACACCGAAGTCCCAACGCCATTGGCTTTGGCGGATGAGTTTAAGCACTGGCTGCATTTCCTGCTGTGTCGCACCATGATTCCATGCAAATTGAGCTTCAAGATGAGCCTTGCAAAGTTCAGTTTCAAGCTTGTCCCTAATCTCTTCACATTTACGCTGACGGTCGTACACATTTTGACGAAGCACTTCAGCATCCTGGCGGTGACAAGTTTGGCAAGTACGGTCGATATGTGCCAACGGACTCATTATCTGATGGTCGCTATATTTAATGCCTCCCTCGCTCTTATACGGCATGTGGCAATCGGCACACGACACTCCGCGCTGTGCGTGGATTCCCATTCTTGTCGTCTCATATCCCGGATGCTGGGCTTTAAGTATAGGCGTGCGGCTAATCGGGTTCACAAAATCGGAATAATTCAGAGAGTCGTAGTAGGCCTCAATGTTTTCAACCGTCAAACCTTTATCCCACGGGAAAGTAAGATATTTGCCGTCGCCTTTGAAGTAGTACTCCACATGGCACTGTGCGCAAACCAGCGTGCGCATTTCCTGCTGCGATGCCTTGGTGATGTCGCGGCCTTGGCGCTTGAACGCCTCAATCAGTGCAGGACGCGATATGCGCAAATTCATCGTGGCGGGGTCATGGCAATCGGAACAACCTATAGGGTTAACGATTTCCGCACCAAGGTCGCTCCATTTTGCCTTATAGAAATTGGCAATTCCATGTTCTTTCATGTAGCGCGGCACATCAGGACTTTTACATGTCCAGCAAGTGCCCGGCTGAATGTTTTGGTCGCGGGTGAAAGGCGTGCCCGTACGCAGTGTGTTGCGCATGTCCTCAAGGGCATGATAGTGACCACGTGGCGAAGCATAGTCGCGCGAAAATGCGTAACCTGCCCAAAATATCACCTCAGCGGGATGAGAAGCAAGGTCGTCGTGCTGCGCATTGCCGTTGAACTCGCTTTTGAAGGTGGTGTCCTCCGTAGCTTTCCACGATTCATATTCATTGGGGAAATCGACCTTGAATTTCTCGTTTTGTGTGACAATCCCGCTCATTTTCGTTTGGCGGTTGTTGAAAATACTGGCCACTTCCGAGCGGCGTTCTATCAATGAAGATACGATGATGCCAAGCACGAAAACAACCACCAAGCTGCCTCCGTAGATTAGCCATCCTTGCCATGCTTTAAGTTTCTTTGCCATATCTGTAAGTATTTATTTCTATTTATGTAACATTTTTCTCAGCCATTCAGGCGAGGGGGAATCAGGATAAGGAACAATAGCTCCCGGAGTGCTCGACAGACTGCGGCTTTGAGTGTGCGGCACCATGCGGTGGCAATCCCAGCAAGCCTTGCCTTCGCCCAATTTAGTCATCATGTAGTCAGAACGCCCGTCCTTGACGAACTCCTGCGTCAGTTGCGAATGGCAACGTATGCAATTGCTCATTATCACTTCGTTGGTTCCGTCGCTTGCTATAATCGCATCACGCTCCTGAAATGTGACGAATTTATACACGTGGTGCATTCCGTCGGTGGCCTTGAACATCCAATATTTCACAAAATTCTGGTGGGGCACATGGCAATCGTTGCATGTGGCATCGCGGTAATGCGAACTGTGGCTCCAAGTGGCGTAATAAGGTGCCATAACGTGGCAATTCATGCATGCGGCAGGGTCGTTGGCAAGATAAGTGTTGGCACGGAGCATGTACATGAACAGTGCCATGAGGCCTGTTCCAGCGCCGAGCACAACAATTGCAACCAGCTTAAGCCAATAAGTAGGCAAAATCACATTAATGATCTTATGCAATTTGAGGATTAAAGTTTTCACGTGAGCCTTTGCATGTATATTCTAATGTGCAAAGATAAAAAACATTATAATAAAACCAAATTATTTTCCAACTCATTTCCCAATAATCCGGAAAAAAACTTTAAATCATCATTTTCCAGTCGTTTTCCTTTCCAAAAACCGCTTAGAAAGCCATTTTCTAACGGGTTCATCGTACAGTTTGAGGCAAAGGAATGCCAAGATGACATTGCCGACAATGAGGCATATAGCCACTGGCCAAACCTGCGGGAAAGCAAGGCCTGTCCCCCACACCCATGCAAAAAACAGGTACATGAACGGATAATGCACCACGTAGAGAGGATAGGATACGTCGCCAAGAAATTTGCAGATTGCCGATGATTTCTTGTCGGTTGTGTGGCCCGAGGCTGCCAAAAACACGAGTATAGGGAAAATGATGATTACGCACACTGAATCGTAGATGCCATTCATCCACATTGTTGTGGCATCGCCAATGCGTGGCATACAGAGCAGCACCACTATAGCCAGACTGCAAATCCAGAATGCCCCCTTTATCTTGATTGGCTTGAATCCGCGCGACAGCAGCAGCCCCATGGAATAGGAGAAAAGCATGCGCACGAAGCCGCCAATCAGGTTGTTGCCCGCCAGTGTCCACCCCACACCGATATGCCCATATTCCGAACCATTGAAAACTGCGAACGAAGCCAATGCAAGACCTGTAACCACCACAAGCACTTTCAGCGCAGTTGTTGACATACGGCGTATGCACAATGCATAGAGGATATTGCCGATATATTCAAAGAATAGTGACCAGTTAGGCCCGTTCAGCGGAAACATTTCGCCATTGCCTCGGATTTCCGGGCCAGTGCCTGGCACGGCAGGAAGCATGAAAAGATTGAGCAGCATTGCGGCCATCACCATGACGACGCCAACGTGCGTGCCGTCCCACTTCACGCAGCCTTGAAGGCAGAATGTGATGGCACCTATCACCACTCCAAGCACCACCATGGGATGCAGACGGATAAGCCGACGCTTGAAGAAATTCCGCACTGTCATCTTTGGCCAGCGGTCGTCGTAGGCATAGCCAATGACGAATCCCGACAGGATAAAAAAGAAATCCACTGCCAGATAGCCATGGTTGAAATGCTGGTCGAGTGGACTTTTGGCAAATCCCTCGAAAATATGATAGCATATAATCATTAACGCTGCCACTCCGCGCAATCCGTCGAGGAGTTGATAATGAGGCTTGCTGTCGGAAAACGCTGATGATGAAATTTGTGGCATTGCTATAATAAAATTATGTGTTCGTGATTCTGACGTGCAAAGTTAGGAAAAGTGATGTGAAAGCACAACTGTCCGTCACCCGAAAAAGTCCGATTGTTTTGCAGGCTTGCTCTGTAATCAAATCGATGTTAATTCCACGATGAAAAAAATATTGGCCGAAATGCACATTTTCCGAAAATAATCATTAGCTTTGCCCTGACTAATCCTTAAAAGAAAGTCAAAAGAGAAAACTATATTATTAACCTTGGAATCGGAATCAGAAAAAACCGAAACCAAAAAAAATTTGTTTTATGAAAAAATCAATTCTAATGTGCGCATTTAGCGTGATGATTATCGCGCTGTTTTCATCGTGTGAAGCAAAAGTAGATGGAAAGTACAAGACCTCATTCCCAGTTGAAGTGAAAGTAGGCGATTTGCAGCCCGACATGACTGCGAGCATGGACGGACAGCAGGAATTTTTGGCTGACAACACATTCACAGCCGATTTCACGGCTAAGGTGAACATCACAATTGAGAATCCTTACGTAGTGACCGAGGAATTCAAAGTTACCTACAAAGGAAAATGGGAGATGAAAGAGAAGAGCTTCACGCAGACAATCGACAAGAATTCGGTGAAAATCGAGTTTGTGAAAGCATCTTGCAGCAAGGATGACGACACAGGCAAAGCACTGTCGGAAGGCGTCGGAAGCAATTGGAAGGAGTCAGAAGGCATGCTCAAGGAAATTCTGGTGAAGGATTCAAAGTCGGACGTTGTGGAACTAAGCAAAGACAAACTTGTGCTCAAGACCAACGGCAAAGATGTGACTTACACAAAGGCAGAATAGCCGACAAATCACTGAAAAAACCACAAAAATCCGCTTCTTTTATTCATGAGGCGGATTTTTTTGTGCAAATCACGGAATTTTTAATAAAAAACATGGCTAATTCTGAAAAAATACATATCTTTGAGTGCAAAATTTCGAGACCAGTTCTTAATATGCTATTTTAAACATTAATCTATATTTTATTAACAGGAATGTCGTCCCCAAAAACGAATACGGATGATTATTCCACCTAAATCAATTTAATTATGAAAAAGAACATTTTATTTAGCGTGATGTGTCTATTAATGATTACACTTCTCGCTTCGTGCGGAAAAGAGAACAAAATCCCCGGAAAGTACAAAACTCATTTCACCCAGAAGACAGAGGCATCAGGAACATCACCTGAGATGAATTTGGAAATGGACGGAATTGTTACTTACGCCAAGGACAAGACAGTGCAAATTGACTTTAAAATAACCGGAAAAGTAATCATTTCACAAGAGGAGTATTCAAACACTTTACTTCTGGATATGAACGTCGGAATGAAGGGAACATGGACAGTGGACGGCGACAGACTTAAACAGACAATCGACGTAAATTCAATGACTGGAGACATCAACAGCGTGAAAGCAGAAAATGAAGACGAGATGGCTCAAACTATAGTTGATGCCGTGATGCAAAGCAAAGGCGAAATGCTGGAAGGCATAAAGAAAGAATTAGCAAAAACATCGAATCTGGAATCAGAAATCGTAAAAATCACCGATACGGAAATCGTGCTGAAAGATAATGGAGGTACGACGACTCTCACAAGAATCGAATAGAATCATAGATAGAGAATTATGAAGAAATCGGTTGTCCCCTTTTACTGGAGGCAACCGATTTTATTTTGACTCATCAAGCTTTCAGAGTGCTCGATGATTATGCACCATGGAACATATATTTGGTTTGAGTGTCGATGCAGACACGGGTGAAAAGTTCCTCAGTGAGTTCGTCGGCAACAGCCAAGGCACGGGTGAGAATGTCGTCGGAGAAATTCTGAATGAGTTCCTGTGCCCGCAGAGGCTGCTCTTCATGCAGCGTCATGTACTGAATCTCCATTTCCCTCTGGCGTTCGTCACATTCGGCTTCAAACTTCAGGAAACGCTCGTGGATAATCGGGGCATAATTGTTGTAGTCGGTCATTCCGAGCGCCTGAACATGGCGGAACTTCCAGTAGGCAGAATCGTTGCTTGAATGTTCGTTGCCAACTGTGTAAGGAAGCGGATACGACTTCACGCCCTGATAATAAGGCAGGAAAACGCCCAAATCAGCCATGCCCATAGCCATGTAGGTACAGCAGCCTATTGCCTTCGGCAGCCACGGGCGCACTGTGATGATGTGAGTTTGGCAAGTACGGAATATTGAAACCGGACGATACGGCTCTTTAGGATTACTGTGTAAATACGGGTCGTGGTCGGTTCCGTCGTAATGATAACGGAAGGCACGCCGCATGGCATTCAGGTCAATCGGCTCCTTCGCCTTTGCAAACACTGGGAAAGTGTTCTTAGTGACATCGTTGTGGATATCGGGAGAGAACATTTTCTGCAATCCGAAAACGCGCGGATAATTATATGTAGTGTCGAGCAGCTCATCGCGCTGATAAGCCTCATGGAAATCAAAATCGCCCTTGGCAGGATTGTAAAGTCCATGTTCAGCGGCAAACTCCACGAGGTCGGACGAAGCAAGATAATTATCTTTGTCGCTCTTATCGTATTTTCTGAAACGGCTTTGATTTCCGGTCACAAAATATTCGTCGGCAGGCATCCGACAGGCAAGCCAACGATGACCGCAAGCCGTTTCTAGATACCATATTTCATTTTTGTCGATAAACCCTACGCCGTAACCTTCTGCTGAACCATATTGCCCGATGAGCGCACCAAGACGCTCAACGCCCTCGCGTGCCGAATGGATGTAAGGCAAAACGATATTGAACACACTGTTCTCAGCAATGCCGCTCTCCACCAGCGGGTCGAACTGCAAAGCCTTGTCGCTGCTGAAGATGGTTTCAGTGGAACTCATGCCAACTCCAACTGAATTGAAGCCTGCGCTGCCCCAATGGCCAGGGAGGCTGAAATCGGGCATGGCCGAATAGCCAAGACGCTTTGCCGGAAGTGTGCAGCGGAAAGAGCTGTCGCGAGCCACAAACTCGGCTGGTCCGTTATCAGTGTCGTAATATATTTCCAGATTTTTTGCCTTCAGGCAATCAAAATCCTCAGAACGCGCACAGTACAGAGTTCCGTCGGTACTCTGATTTTTCCCGACAATAATTGTCGTACAAGCGGATAATTTTTCTTGTCCCATTTTGTCGAATTTTATATTGAATTTATTGATTACAAAGTTAGCTGAAAATTTCGGTTTTATTCCTTAAAAAAGGAATTCATTCACCGGAATCAACAAAAAGGCCTCAACCGATTACCTCCCAAAATTCCTTCGGCAGGTAAACGTTCTCCAAATTCTTCGCCTCAGCGAAAAGCGGTGCAATCTGCTCATCGGTGAAACCTGCGATTCCACAACCGACGCGAGTGACGAGGAAAATCTTATCACTGTTTTCGGGTTGACGCACATAAGCCAAGAATTTGTCCACATAAGGCTTGATGACGTCAATTCCTCCATGCATGGTAGGAATAGCGTAACATTGACCAGTAGGACCTACTCCAACGCCCCACTCCGCTCCGAATTGCCTATAGGCAAGCCTTGCGGCACCGCCACCGTGCGCTCCGGCAAGATTACTACCGAAGACAAACACTTCATTCTCTTTCAAGTTATTAATCCATCCCGGTGTGATTCGCATAATTCTAAGGTTTTTATATAGAT
>JAKVKZ010000089.1 GCA_022484565.1 Muribaculaceae bacterium | reverse complement strand
CAGAACGACAACAATAATTTCTACAACAGCAGCAGCTACAACGGCAATTACAACACCACGGCAGCAATGATTCCGCTATATGCCGACCTGCGGCTTAAAATGGGCGGAGGCAGAACCGTTCCGTTCCTTGACCTGAAACTCGGAACCACATATCTTGTGAATTCAGGTGACGTATATATCAACGACCGCTACCTCGACAGCGGAGCAAGCCTGTATTTCAGTCCGTCGATAGGCGTACACATGGATTTGCCAGGGACAGCCGGATTCAACGTAGCCCTGACCTACAGCCTGATTTCGCAGAATACCCGCGACTACTATTATGACGACGGATATTACGACGGCGACCGTCTGTCGCTGAACAATCTCGGCGCAAGAATCAGCGTTGAATGGTAAGAAGCCAATAAGATGTAATAATAAGTCGGTCGGCAAGTGGACAGAAACATTTGTCGACCGATTTTTTTTAATTCATGAAAAAATTCATAAATCATCGGTGAGAGCATTGCAGGAGCGGGAAATTGATATAATTTTGCAATCGGAAAGCGGCTGATGCGCAAAAAATAAAGCCCTGCTCTCACGAGTCGGGCTTCATTACTATTTATGAATAGAATCTGTATAGAAAAGTATTATGTCGCTTTCCATTGTTGACATAGCAAAGATACACCCATAAAGCAGGCCGTGAAAGGCTAAAAAAGGCACAAAATTGTTCTATTTTTCTTAATATTGCTGTTTTGGAAGAAAAAATGATTATATTTGTGACCTAAAAGCAACAATAATATGCAGCATGAGTTGAAAAATAACATTGTAAAGCATGGCGATTTCGACATGATAGAGCGTAAAGACTCACTCGACGACGATTTATTCATATTCGACAATCTGGATGGTATCTCGGTGAGCAAAAGCCCAATAAAGCTTGAAAATCCCATGTTTGCCGTGTGCGTGAACGGCAGTGCGCACATGCAGGTGAATCTCAACGATTACAATATACCGAAGGATTGCCTCGTGACGCTTATGCCTGACCACATACTCCACGACTACTCGAACAGCGATGATTTTAAGGGACTGTTTCTGGGCGTGAGCAACACGTTCGCGGAAGAAATGGTGCCTGACATACATTCAGTGCTGCCCGTGATAATGAATTTCAGGGAATCGCCTGTGGTGCAGCTCACCGAGGAGGAATCCAAATCGATACAGGAAGCCCACAAGCTGCTTTGGAAAGTGATACGCAAGCCGAATTCGCCATACAAGAAGAAAATAGCCCATGCAATGATGCAGGCCCTCCTGTACGAGGCGCTCGACGTTTACAAGAGCCGTTACAATTTTAATATCACCAAGCGTTCGCGCAACGAAGAGATATTCTATAATTTCTTCACACTTGTGGAGCGTGACTTCAAGATTGACCGCTCAGTGCTTTACTATGCCGACAAACTGTGCATAACGCCAAAGCATCTGTCAGCTGTGGTGAAGGCGGTCAGCGGCCATACGGCGGGCGACTGGATTGACAAATATGTGGTGCTTGCGGCAAAAGTGATGCTGCGGTCGTCGTCCTACACGATACAAGAAATAAGTTCAGACTTGAATTTCTCAAATCAATCATTTTTCGGAAAATATTTCAAGCAGCATGTGGGAATGTCGCCGAGCGACTTCAGACTTCAAGATGTGTAGGAAAAGATAAACAGAACTGATGACGAGAAGAATAGAAACTGTAATAGTGTGTCTGCTGGTGGCGATAACCGCTCTGGCCGACAGCATAAACAGCGCACCTGTGACCATAAGCCTGATAACATGCTATCCGGGCAGGGAGGTGTATGAGCTGTACGGACACACGCAAATCCGTGTCACACAAGGCAACAGCGATTATGCGTTCAATTATGGGCTGTTCGATTTCGACGCGCCCAATTTCGTTTACCGCTTTGTGAAAGGTCAGACCGACTATATGGTGGCAGGCTTTCCGGCAAGCATGATGCTCAACGGATACGAAAGGCGGAAAGTGGTGGAGCAGGTGCTCAACCTCAGCCAACAGCAGGCCATAATGGTGAGGGATATGCTCTATGAAAATGCGCAGCCCCAAAATGCCATGTACAGATATAACTATATCTACGACAACTGCTCGATACGTCCGCGGAACATAATAGAGCGGGCGACAGGAGGGACACTCCGCTATCCAGCGATGCCCGACACTTTGACATTCCGCCATGAAATGGCGCGATACAATATAAACTATCCGTGGATGCAGTTCGGCATTGACCTTGCCCTCGGTTCGGGGCTTGATTTCACGCTCGACTACCGCCAGCAGATGTTTGTGCCCATGGTGCTGATGCGTGCCTTTGGCGGCGCGACGATAGAGCGCGACGGAAAACGTGTGCCGCTTGTGGCAAGGACAACAGTAATCAATCCGGGGAAAGAAGAGGGCGATGTGCTTGCCCCTACGCCATGGTTCATGACACCGCTGGCAGTGACATGGCTATTTCTGATAATAGTGGCAGGAATGAGCGTGCGCGACATCAAGCGCGGCGAAGTGTGCCGATGGTTCGACTGCACGATGTTCACCATCTATGCTCTTGGCGGCTGCCTGATATTTTTCCTGATATTCGTCTCGACCCATGCGGCAACCTCACCCAACCTTAACGGAGTGTGGCTGAATCCATTTTATTTTATTCCCGCAGTGGCGATATGGATAAAATCTGTAAAAAAGCCGCTTTATTATTATCATTTTGCTAACTTTGCAGTCTTGATTGTTTTGCTTTTGGCATGGTTCTTGCAACCTCAAGAAGCTAATGCGGCGTTTTTTCCGCTAATAATTGCTTCGGCAACACGGTCATTAAATTATCTCGTAATAAACAGAAAATGCATTCGCAAAGCCATACCAACAGGCTGCTGACATCGATAATAGCGTCGATGGTAGCCCTGACGGCTTTAGCCCAAGGCCAGGGTGACCGACCGAAACTTGTGGTCGGCATCATGATTGACCAATTGCGCAGCGACTACATTGAACTGCTACAGAATCATTTCGGACACGACGGCTTCAACCTACTTCTGCGCGACGGAGCATATTTCGAGAATGTGGATTTCGGCATACCGAATCCCGACATAGCATCGGCCACAGCTGTGGTGTTCACAGGCTCATATCCTTATGTGAACGGCATTCCGTCGACCATGATTTACGATTCCAAGCAGCGTCTGCCACAATTCGTACTCAACGATCCCACAAAAATAGGAAATTTCACAAGTGAGACATTCTCGCCGGTGAATCTGAGGGTAAGCACCATTGCTGACGAACTCCGCATCGATGGCGATGCGATGGGTTATGTGTATGCAGTGTCGCCCGACCCGCAGCAGGCAATAATAATGGCAGGCCATGCCGGCAACAGTGCCGTGTGGATAAGCGATGCCACAGGCAAATGGGCTACAACGACATTCTACAAGGATGTGCCGCCGATGCTACAGATAAGGAATTATCAAAATTCGCTGTCGTCGCGCCTCGACACGATGCGGTGGATTCCGTCGCTGCCAATCAGCCAATATGTGGATGTGCCTGTGAGCCATCTTTACCCGTTCAAATACACGTTCACTGCGAGTGAGCGCAACCGCTACCGCAAATATAAGCAGTCGGGGCTGGTGAACGAGGAAGTGACATCGGTGGCAGTTGAAAACCTGAAATCTATGGCACTCGGCAAGCGTGGGCAGACCGACATGCTGAATGTGGCATACACGGCAGCACCTTACAGCTACGCGAAAGGCGACAACAAGATGGAGCTTGAGGATACTTATATCAAGCTCGACCGGCAGCTTTCCCGACTGCTCGACGCCATAGACGCGACAGTGGGATTGCGCAACACGCTTGTGTTTGTGGCACCTACAGGATATTTCGACGACGGACAGAAGGCCGACGCGAAATTCAGGATTCCTACCGGAGAGTTCAAGCCTGAGCGTGCAATTTCGCTGCTCAACATGTATTTGATGGCAATTTATGGCAATGGACAGTGGGTTGACGGATATTGCAACCGCAGTTTCTTCCTGAACCATAAACTGATAAAGGACAAGAACGTTTCCTTGACAGAAATACGCCGCAAATCAAGCGATTTCCTTCGCCAGATGAGCGGAATATGCGGAGCTTACACCTTTGAGGACGCAGTAAGCAACAATTATGAGAATCTTGGCCGTGCCATGGTGCCGGCCTATTGCGGAGATGTCAGCGTGGAAGTAAATCCGGGCTGGGACATCGTGGAAACGCAAGGCGGAACGCAGACTGTGACCCATGTGAACGGCTCGGCAGTAAGCAGCCCTGCATTTATTTTGTCGCCGCAAGTTCGCTCGCAGCACATCACATCACCAATCGACGCATCAATACTCGCCCCGACAGTGTCGCGGCTGCTGAGAATCCGTTCGCCGAATGCCGCTTCAGGCAAGCCTTATTCACTTTAATTCGTCAAGAATTACGCCTAATTCCAAAGTTTTCACTATCTTTGCGGCTCAATTAAAGGCAAATGAGCCACATAAATCAAATTTTAAAAAAATAAAAACCACTATATAATTATGGGTATTAATGATTTTCTGAAATCACTTTTCGGCAGCAAGTCGCAGCACGACGTGAAGGAATTGACACCTATCGTAGATAAGATAAATGTAATCTACGATTCGCTGCAAAGTGTTTCAAATGATGAACTGCGTGAAAAAGTAACGGTAGCACGCAAAAAAATTCAGGAGAGTGTAGAGCCTCAGCGCGACCGCATTAAAGAGCTGAAGGCTGAGATAGAGACACTTGAATATGACCAACGCGAACCGCTTTGGGACGAAATTGATAAACTTGAGAAGGAAATTCTCGACGTGCTTGAAAAAGAGCTTGAGAATGCACTGCCTGAGGTGTTCGCTATCGTGAAGGAAACGGCACACCGCTTCAAGGATAACGAGACATTAGAGGTTACTGCAACACAGTTCGACCGCGACCTTGCAGCCAAAGGCAAAGACTTCCTGCACATCGACGGCGACAAGGCAATATACAAGAACCACTGGATGGCCGGCGGCAACGAAATCACTTGGGATATGGTGCACTATGATGTGCAGCTGATTGGCGGTATCGTGCTGCATCGCGGAAAAATCTCCGAGATGGCAACCGGTGAAGGTAAAACCCTTGTGGCAACATTGCCAGTGTTCCTTAATGCATTGACCGGCAACGGTGTGCACATGGTGACGGTGAACGACTATTTGGCAAAACGTGACTCGGAATGGATGGGACCTCTTTATATGTTCCACGGAATTTCGGTTGACTGCATCGACAAATCAGAGCCAAATTCACCAGAACGCCGTGCAGCCTACAATGCCGACGTCACTTTCGGTACGAACAACGAATTCGGTTTCGACTACCTTCGCGACAATATGGCAACATCGCCTGCCGACCTCGTGCAGCGCCAGCATAACTACGCCATTGTGGATGAGGTGGACTCAGTGCTGATTGATGATGCACGTACGCCACTTATCATTTCCGGCCCTGTGCCTAAGGGCGAGGACCAACTTTTCATGGACTTCAAACCGAACGTGGAGCGTGTGTTCAACGCACAGCGCAAACTCGTGTCGGAGTTGCTGGTTCAGGCCAAGGAACTCATGGCAAGTGACGATCCTGAGAAAGTAAAGCAAGGCTCGCTGCTCGTTTACCGCGCATTCAAAGGTCTGCCAAAATACGGCCCGTTAATCAAGTTCCTCAGTCAGGAAGGCATCAAGCCGCTGATGATGAAGACCGAGGCATTCTATATGCAGGACAACAGCCGCCAGATGTTTATCGTGACTGATCCTCTCTATTTCGTGATAGATGAGAAGAACAACAGCGTTGACCTTACTGATAAAGGTATCGACGTGATGACTGGTCACACCGACGACCCGAAATTCTTCGTGCTGCCTGACATTGCTGCCGACCTTTCAGCCGTCGAGAACGAAAACATCACCGATGAGCAGAAGCAGGAGAAGAAAGATGAACTGATGCAGAACTACGCTGTGAAGGCCGAGCGCGTCCACACCGTGCACCAGTTGCTTAAAGCATACGCACTTTTCAACCGCGATGACGAATATATCGTCAGCGAAGACGGTAAAGTGAAAATCGTGGATGAGCAGACAGGCCGTATCCTTGAAGGACGCCGCTACAGCGATGGACTTCATCAAGCAATCGAGGCTAAGGAAGGAGTGAAGGTTGAGGCCGCCACACAGACGTTCGCGACAATCACACTTCAGAACTATTTCCGCATGTACCACAAACTTGCCGGTATGACCGGTACGGCAGAAACGGAAGCGGGCGAGTTCTGGGACATCTATAAACTTGATGTCGTCACCATTCCTACCAACAAGCCGGTTATCCGTAAGGATATGGACGACCGTGTGTACAAGACCAAGAAAGAAAAATATATAGCAGTAATCGATGAGATTCAGAAGATGCTGAAAGAGGGTAGGCCGGTACTTGTCGGCACCACTTCGGTTGAAATCTCAGAGTTGTTGAGCAGGATGCTGTCGCTGAGGCACATTGAGCACAATGTACTTAATGCCAAGCTGCACCAGAAAGAGGCTGAAATCGTTGCACAGGCCGGTCACACAGGCGTTGTGACAATTGCAACCAATATGGCAGGTCGTGGTACGGATATCAAGTTGACTCCAGAGGTGCGCGATGCCGGCGGTCTTGCCATTATCGGTACAGAGCGCCACGAGTCACGCCGTGTCGACCGTCAGTTGCGAGGCCGTTCTGGTCGTCAAGGTGACCCGGGTTCGTCAGTGTTCTTCGTGTCTTTTGAGGATCAGGTAATGCGTCTGTTTGCTTCCGACCGCGTAGTGAAATTCCTTGACCACATGGGATTGAAGGAAGGCGAGATGATTGAGGCGCCGATGGTGACGAAGTCAATTGAGAATGCGCAGAAACGTGTGGAGGAAAACAACTTCGGAATACGTAAGCATCTTCTCGAATACGATGACGTGATGAACGCGCAGCGCAAGGTGATTTACACCCGCCGCCACCACGCACTTATGGGTGAGCGTATCGGCCTCGACATCATGAACATGATGTACGAGAACATTGAGGACTTGGTGGAGAAATTCGGAAATCAGAACGAAGGCGACTTCAAGGAACTTGAAATGCACGTATTCACCACTTATGCATCAGAACTTCCGTTTGATGAGGCAGAGTACACCCGCATGGAAAAGAAAGAGATGGTCGATGCTCTTTACAAGTCAGTTATTGCAGCTTTTCGCCGTAAGACGGAGCGTATGGCCGAAATCGCCAATCCAATCATAAAGAAAGTGGTTGAGGAGAATGAAGCCAAGGGGCTTATTCGCGTGCCTATCTCGGATGGCCGCCGCGTGTACGGCATCGTGGTTGACATACAGGAGGCTTACGACAGCGAGAGCAAGTCGATAGCAAAGGCTTGGCAGAAAGCTGTGCTGCTCATGACGATTGACGACAGCTGGAAAGAGCATCTACGCGAACTTGACCAATTGCGTCAGTCGGTGCAAAATGCCAGCTATGAGCAGAAAGACCCTCTATTGATTTATAAACTTGAATCATATCGCCTGTTCCAGGAAATGCTTGGCACACTCAACAGCAAGGCTATCGCGATGCTTATGCGCGGTCAGATTCCAGTGCAGGAAAACACTGAGGTGCAGCGTGCTGATCCCGCTCCGCGCACCGACACTACGAAGTACCGCACCAGCCGTGAGGATTATCCGGGTTCGGATGCTCAGCATGAGGCAGCTTCGCAGCGTCAAGGCGAAAATCATCCTACAGCACCAATTGTTGTTGGTAAGAAGGTCGGACGTAATGACCCATGTCCATGCGGCAGCGGCAAGAAGTACAAGAATTGCCACGGCAAGGGTTTAGTGTAAGAAAAAGTTGGTAATATATAATTAGAAGTCCCGCCAGATTTGCGTTTGGCGGGACTTCTTGCATAGAATGGCGATAGTGCCAATTAATTCTTCAGCGAATAGGTGATGGTGGTGACTACGCGTAATTCCTTGATGTAAGGGGAATTGGCATCACGGTCATCAATGGTGAACTGACCTTGGTCGGCACTGATGATTTTGTCGATGGTGCTATGGCTATTGCTGGCGAACTGGTTTGCTGTAACTTGGGCATTCTCGATGGCTTTCTGCATCATTTTCGATTTCACCTGATTGAAGGAGGTGTAGCTGTAAGTTACAGGATTTTCATATTCGCCTGCCACGATGGCGATTCCCTGCTTCAGCAGCTCGCCTTGACGGGCAATTATCTTGCGCACTTGCGGCACATTGGTGGATGATACGGTAATCACCGAAGTGATGTTGTAGCGGAAAGGCGAACGGTTGCTGTCGTAGCGTTCAGCGCTCATGTCGAGAACCACCGGCGCGTTGATGCTTATTTCAGAGTCGCTAATGCCGTTGCTTTTCAGAAATTTAGTGATGGCTGTATTGGTGTCGTTGATTTTTGTGTAAAGTTCGGGCAAATCGTTCCCGACCTCTTTGCAGACTATTGGCCATGTCACCTTGTTGGCCTGCACCTCCATTTCAGCAAGTCCCTTAACTGTTACTTTCCGGTCCTTATTGACAAAATTGTCAATTCCACCCTTTATGCACAGTCCGAGAATAATCACGCCGACCGCAATCACGGCAGCTTCAACAATCCAAGTTTCCTTAAAAGAGCATTTCATAATAGTAAAAGTAATTAATGTTAGTGATAACTAAAGATATGACATCAGGCAAATCGTAAAGTTTAACGGGAAGATATTATTTAATTTTCATTGTGATATGGTCGAAAAACTATTTTCCCGTTTCCTTGCTTTCCCATTTCAATTTGCCATTATTTTTGCTTTGCGTCCCTTTAAATTATGATTGATTTTTGCATTAATAGCGACAGCAAATGATTACTGAAAAATTGGACAGGCGATGGGTGAAAATCTTGTACACATGTGTGCACCCCCTAACCGTGAACACCTTTGCAACATATCAATTGCCCAATGCTTTAAGAACTGTGCAGGTGTCCAGACACCTCGTGTGAACTGAAATGACAAATTTTTGGATTTTGTGACATCTAAGATTACTCATTGCCTGATTATTATTTGTCGTATTTGTTTTTATTGCGAAAATCAATTACCTTTACGGCACGTTTTCGCTATTAAAACAACTATTATACACAATTCATAAAAACATGACTATGAAACGATTTTTTACTCTTTTCGTCACAGCCTTTTTGGGTGTGGCTTCGATGTTGGCTTCCGTCAATATCAGTGGCACTGATTATGAACTCGACACAATCAGCCGCCGCCAAATCGGTCCAGGCCTAATCAACACGATTATGCGCCTCCCGGGTTATCCACTTACCGTCTATCTGCTTGAGATGGACCTCAACAACAATTACAACCGCGTGGAGACAACTTACGGCTACAACAATTTGGGCAAGACTGAAGGTCTTGCCAATGCCTACAAGCGCCATCAGGCTGAGGGAAAACACCCGCTTGCTGCCTGCAACGGCAACTTCTGGGTTGTGGCAGGCAACGGCTCTCCTTGGATTGATTATATGCTCGGCTTTCCATTCGGTGGCGTGGTTTATAACGACACCGTTTGCGTCAACACCAACACTGACGTTGACACTTGGGACGGCGGGCCAACTCACACAGGCAGCATCGCAATCGACCATAACAAGACACTTTATGTTGGCACGAAACTCTGGAGCGGCAGCGCCACAAGCTCAAAAATGACCAGTCCGATTACCATCATTCAGGTCAATAAGCGTTGCAATGAGGGCGAGGCTGCACTTTATGGCCCTCCTTTCGGACGTGCACGCGCATTCAACACGCTTGCCGACAATGATAATGTGTTCCTGAAATTTGCCGAAGGCAGTTCATGGGGCGTCAATACTAACATGAAATTTATAGTTCAGGAAATCAAGACCGATGCGGCAGGACTTACACTTGGCACTTACGACGCTTGCCTGACGGCATCGGGCACTGACAATAAGGCACAGATAGCCAAATTGTCTGTGGGCGACACCGTGACCATCAATCAGGGTTGGAGAACACTTGATGCAGCTTCCGTTGCACCACAAATCGAGAATATGATTGAAGGTAATGCACAAATCATGGACGATGGAGTTCTCACTTCGAGTAACGATACCGAAACATACAATTCAATGGTGTATTCCCGCACCTGCTATGGAACGAGCAAGGACGGCAAACATCTTTACATGATTGTAATCGATAAATCGTCGGGCGCTTACGGCCTGTCGAACGGCTGCCCGACTGCTGTGGCCTGCCAAATTCTTCAGCATGTATGCCCTGACGTTTGGGACATATCCAATTTCGATGCCGGCGGCTCTGCTGAAATGCTCGTTAACGGTTCAGTCATCAACACTACCACCGAAGGCACTCCGCGTGCAGTGGCATGCGG
>JAKVKZ010000088.1 GCA_022484565.1 Muribaculaceae bacterium | reverse complement strand
CCGTTTTCGTGATAAATCCGTCTTTCACCATATTATTTTAGCCCCACGTTCCTTGAAATATTGAAAGCCGGCAAAAAATCCATCATCAGTGTGTTTCACCAAAATTGCATAGCATTCCACAATGTCCTCGAAAATTGCGAAGCAATTTCCGCACATAATCATTTGATAATCACCAACATATTGGTGCATCCATGTATGCGCCCTCCCGCACAATGGGTGACTTTCCCAATAAAATGCGAAGCATTTTAATGAATAAGGCCAATTTGGCTCATCGGGCCAATTCCCAAATTTGCGAATAATCCGCCTCATCAAATTTGTGCAATAATTGCCAATAAAAAATGCGCATGGCATCACTGCCCTGCGCACCCATTATCAACTAAAACTTTATATGATGTTTATTAACCTATTTCACTGCTACTTTCTTCGTAATTGTTCCGGCCTTCACAATGTAAACTCCGGCTGGAACATTCACCGTACTGTCACCGTTCACACTTGCAACAGTGCGCCCGGTAATGTCGTAGATAACGCCATTCGTTGCGCCTGATATCGTTATCATTCCTTCACCGCCAACGATAGAAACATTCGCCACTGCAACGCCTTCCACACCAGTCGGGACATTAGCCCCTTCAATGAAAGTCACCACTTTTTCATTTGTATTATCAATAATGTCTGTACCAAGAGTGTAAGAAATCACATCAGTTGTATAAGTGTCCAAAAGAGCATCACCCTTGATTGCAGGTGTTGACACTGCTTTCACCTTTGCATTTTCCAAATTAAGTGCAGGTGCCGACGAAGATGTAGTAAGGGTTAGAGTCCTGTCACCATTGTCATCGGCAGCGTTCAGGAAATTTGAAAGTTCGCATGAAAGAATTGGCAGATTCACCATTGAGTAATGAGGAACTATCAAATAATAATGGCTGCCTGCTTCAGCACTTGTAATGGTTGCTGAAGTGCCACGGCCCTTTACGATTTGGTCAACAAAATTCATCTTGAAAGGGCGCATTGTTGCTGCAGTACTGAATTGGTAAAGGTCTGTTGAGCCATAATCCGTAAAAGTAGTGGAAGCGACAGCGCCGTCATAGCGTTTCAAGTCATAATACGATGCTGCCGTACTTGTCACATCACCACCATCAGTAGCATGAACTTCTGCAACGAGAGTGCCGCCGCCTATTGAATATAATTTGCCTAATGTCGAAATGTTCGTGATGTAATTCACTGTCGCAGGATTGCTGTATTCAATTGGAATATCATTCTCCGTTGTGAAAGTTGAATTATCTTCTGTATTCGTATAAGTGCAAGTCAATGTTGCTGTCGTTGCCCCATACACACCATATATTTTTAGGGTAGGATTTGTTCCGTTGGTAGCAGCTATTTCTGCTGCAATGTCGTCAGCATTGAGTGTTCGCATCACGCTATTGTCATTTTTAATCACAAGTGTATTGTAGCTCATTGTGTAGCCGGCAGGTGTGTTCTCAGTCCATGAAATTGTTGTTGCCGGGAATGTTATGCGATAATGCTTGTCAAGCCATGTGCTGTATCTTGTTCCTTCGGTATCTTTTGCATATTTATCAAGAAGTTTAAAGCAATTTCCAATTACCGATGTCAGTCCTTCTGATTTCTTGTCCGAAGGATAAGTTACAGGCATTATTGAAGCGGTTGCTGCCGCAGTCTGAAGAACTGGTCCGTCAACATTATTCACGTTGCAGTCAATATAATTGCACACCACAGAGTATGTGTATTCAGTTCCGGCCACTGCCGTTTCATCATCAAATGAAAGAGTTCCGTTTGTAGCGGAAGCTGTTCCAAGTGTCGTAGTAGTTCCGCCTGATGTACGTGTAATAGTATAGCTCTTCACATAATTTGCTAAACTTGAAAGTTCAGTTGGGACGGCAGCTGTTATTCTAACCTTGGTGGTAGCGCCCGGAACTTGAGCAGCCGTCAGGCTATTGACGGTTACGGCAGAATTGTTGATTGTGCTTACATATGAGTATGCCGTACCCGACCCTGTATAATAAAAATAATATTTATAATACTTTCCAGCAGTAATAGCACCTTGATTGCCGCCACTCGTTTCAGCAAAACTTGTATTGAGGCTTTGCGTGGTTGTGCCATGCCCCCATTGGTTTGTCCAGTTGTTCCTGTAAACGATAAGGCTTGTTTTTGTAGTGCCTGAGTCATAACCGTTAGGTATGCTGTCCATGTATAAATTTGAAACAGATGTGGGCGTGAAGCAACTCTCTGATGGAGGTGTTACAATAGTGCTGCTTCCCGTCCACACGTGTGCCAGATACGACGATGGCACCGTGTAGTTTACAGGATTGTCCCTGTCGGTTGAAAAATACAAATAATAATAATTGCCGCTCACGTAGCAAGTGATTCCATAATATGTGCCTGCCGCAACCTTGCAGTTGGTGTCGGTACTGCCATTATAGCTTGTGCACGTCATGCCCCACATGTTGGATGAGCACACCGCCTTTTTGTAATAGCCGTCCGAACTCACGTTGAAACAAAAATATCCGCCTGCCGTTGTCACAGCGAAACCATTTGTATTTGTGTAAGTGTAAAATCCGCTGTGGCCTGTGGCGGCAGTCAAAGCCAAATTCGTGCCTTTCGCGTTTGTCGTCAACGATGGAATGCCATCCGACTTATTCCATACCCAAAGTGAATAAGTCGCCGCTCCCGCACTCATCATAGTGCAGAGCATCGCAATAAGTAATAATATTTTTTTCATTCTTTAAAAGTTTTATTTAGTAATAATTGTTTCTCGTTCTTTTCAAAGGCGGGGTGCCCACACCATTTGCGGAGCGCCCTGCCTTGAATGTTTTAGCGGCTATAAAATTACCTTCTGATGTGCTACAATATATAAACCATGTGCAAGTGAATCAATAGTGTTCAGACCTTGATGAACCTGATAATAATAGGTGCGTCCGTCAAGTCCAATCACGCTGATGCGGCATGCCTTTGCCGAATTCACGTAAAGGATTCCGTTGTGTGCAAAGACACCGGTCACATCGTTCGTGGCATTTCCATTTGGCATTCCGATGCTTGTCACTGTGGAATGGTCATAGCCATCGACGTTATAAAATCCATTATTATAGAGCACGAAGCCTGGGTCACCCTTTGTCTGATTTGTCCCATCATTGAAGATTATATAACCGCTCTTTATGTTCAAGTCGAATGTAAGCGAATAAGTGCCGTCGCTGTTGGCCGTCATCGCCTTTCCGGGCCATTTGCTCAGCTCAACCACGCTGCCGCTTTCAGCTGAATACACGTATGCATTCACTGTCTTGCCCCATGTGCTCGGTTTTGTGAAAGTCACAGTCCATGAATTTGATGTCGGATTTGCCGGAACTGTATCACTGCTCTCTGCTATCGTTTTCTTCAGTCCGTCAACCGTATAGTATCCGCCGTTCACCCATGTCAAATCTTTTGTCTGATTGGTCCCGTCATTGAATATCACTCCGCCTGTAATCGTGCTGCTGCCCGTATATTTCCACTTGTAAACCAGTCCGCCTATGCTTGTCGCTGCCGACCCGGGCCATGCTCCTGCAAATTCTGTCACTTTCGTCGTTCCTGCCCATGCGTATGTGTTTATTGATGCGTCCCATGTGGCCGGGCGTTCAAAAAACACTGCCTGCTCGCCTTTGTATAGCACGAGTTTTGTGCTGTCAACTTTTGTGTTGGCGGTTGTATCTACTATTGTCGTGCCGTTATATCCTGCATACACCACTGCAATGCCTGTCGAACCGATTGTGCCGGAAATCGTTGAGGAAGTCACCTTAAATGTGTTTCCTGTAATCTCATCCTTATATGTTCCGGCTGCCACTGTCGATTGCTTATTGGAAACGCTCACGCTGCCTGAACCTGAATATTTCACCAGCACGCACCCCTTTTCACGCAGAATGCACGCCGTTCCGTTGTCGATGTTGAAATATTCTTTTTGTCCTATCATCGCATTGTGGAAATGGTTCACTGCCACCACTTCCGCATCTTTCCAGTCAGTTCTCCCTTCTGCTCCAATCACAGCGCTGCTCTTCGGGCGTGAAAAGTACAGTGCGGTATATCCCGAACGGCTGCCTACTATTGCCCAAGCCTTGTTGATATTGTACACCGAATATCCGCTTGTCGAGCTGTTGCAGTATGTATCGTGGCTTTCAGGCCACAGCACAAGTTTATTGTCAGGGCATCCCCTGCCGGTCAGGTTTCCGTAGCCGAAATCAAGGTTTCCTGCATTTATGCAGCCTGCCACAGTATTGCTGTAGGTATTGTCCGTAATGCTCATCAGGTTGCAATAGCGTTTTGCCAGTGTCCCGTCATCTTTCGAGCATGGATAGTCAAGCACTTCACCGTAATTGAATAATGTCTTGTCCAGCACGTTTGTCCAGAAATTTGAGCTTGCGTTGTCCCAGTCAGTTGGCAGTCCTATGTGCTTGGCAGCATCCCATCTGATGCCGTCAACTCCACATGCCTTCAGTGTGTCGACGTATGCCTTCACCTTGCCCTGCACAAATGCACTTTCAGTGTTCAAGTCCGGCAGACCGCCTATTTTTCCTCTCGTGATTGAATACCTGTTGCTGTAGTCTATGTCGTTTATGCCTGAATGCCAATAAGAATTGTTTTGGAATTCTGTGTCTATTCCGCTGTAGTAGCCCGCTGCTCCGCTCGTTCCTCCAGCCAAATGGTTTGCCACCACATCCACAATCACTTTTATCCCGTATTTGTCGGCTTCAGCGCACAATGCCCTCAATGCGTCTTTTGAGCCGAGTTTGTTGCCCACCCTGAACCCGTACGGGTCATAAATCCAGTACCATTCTGAACCGTTCCCGTACACCTGAAGTGGCGATGTCTGCACTGATGTGTATCCGGCTGCCGCTATTTCAGGAAGTCGGTTCTTTATCTGGTTCAACGTCCAGTTGAAGCAATGCAGTATCACTCCGTTTTGGCAACTGCTTGCCAAGCCATAGTTGTTTTCGGCAAATGATGAGCCAATTGCCAATGTCAATGCCAATAGTGTAAGATAAATTCTTCTAACCATAGGTTTCATGTTAATTGTTAATATTGAGGTTGTTCTGTTTGCCGCCCTCCTCTTTGAAGTGCATGCAAAATCGTGGCAAAATTATTGGCCAATCCTGTAGAAACTCTTTCCGAATTTGGTAGAAATTCGGTAGAAATCAATCGTATAATTTATTTTTGTTTTTTTAACGTATCCCCTTCCGTTTTTTCATGCGCATTGTCCCCTATTTCCCCGTTTTCCGTTTTCCCAGTCCTTGCGGGTATAAAATTTTATTTCATTATATTTGCCTCAACAATGACATCATATCACCTATGAGAATTTTAATTATTGAAGATGAAAAAAGTATTTCTGATGGCGTTCTCAAATATCTTGTCAATCAGAATTATCTTTGTGACCAGGCCTTCTCCTGTCGCGAAGCCTTGATGAAGAGTTCAAGCAATGAATACGACTGTATTTTGCTCGACTTGATGCTTCCCGATGGCGATGGCCTCAACTTGCTGAAGATAATAAAAATGAATAGCCCTTCGGCTGGTATTATTATCCTCTCGGCCAAAGGCACTGTCGAGGATAAGGTGGAAGGCATGAAATTGGGGGCCGACGACTATCTTCCAAAGCCCTTCAATTTGGCTGAACTTAACGCAAGAGTCTTTGCATTGTTGCGTCGTAGGCACTTCAAAGGTTACAACCGTGTCGAAAGCAATAATGTGCAAATCGACCTCTTGAGCAAATCTGTCAGCGTTGGCGGCAGCCCTGTCATTCTCACTAAATCTGAATTCAGCATCCTCCTGTTCCTCATTCACAATAAGGGTAGCGTCATCACCAAAATCGCTCTTGCCGAGCATCTTTGCGGTGAAATGGCGGATATGATGAACAATTTTAATTTCGTTTATTGCCACATCAAGAACTTGAAGTCCAAACTTCTGTCGGCTGGTGGCAAGGATTGCATCAAAACTATTTATGGCGTCGGTTACAAATGGGAAGAACAAAATCTTTAAATAGCAGAAATCTTTTGCTCGTTACTAAATGTAAAGGTGTGGCTCTACTCATAGCCTTTCCTTTATCCACGTATTTGATTAGCTTATCTCAGCAAGAGCATTTTGATAAAGTCATGACTTTTATTCAGCAGACACCTGCTTTGAAAGACATTGACCTGTTCCATGATTTCATCGTCGTCACCATCATCCAGTATGCCATCCTCCTGCTTGCCTTTTTTGTCATTATTTTCTTTGTCAATCGCAACATCCGAAAAATCTGGCATCCTTTCCACGACACTCTTGATAAGCTCAAAAAGTTCAATCTTGAGCAGCAGAACAAGCCAGTTTTCATCGACACCGACATTGAGGAGTTCAGCCAATTGAACAATGCATTGTCAGCACTTATGGACAAGGACATTTCTTCCTATCTCAGTCAAAAGGAATTTATCGAGAACGCTTCTCACGAAATGCTCACTCCTTTAGCCATCATTAAAGGCAAAATCAATGAGCTGCTCCAAAAGAATTTGCCCGACGACCAAGCCGTTATATTAAATGACATGTACGAGGAAATCTCACACCTCAGCCATCTCGACAAAGGCTTATTGCTGCTTGCCAAAATCGACAACCGCCAATATTCCAGCACAGCTGGAATTGAACTTAACAACTTCATCAAGCGGTTCATTCCATCTTATGAATGTTTAGCCGCCACAGCCGTCGAATTCAATAGCTCCGTGGAAAATTTCACAATCACCGCCAACACCACGTTATTAGAGTCACTGCTAAATAATCTCGTCGTCAATGCCATCCGATACTCATCCGAGAATTCACCAATCCAGATAATTCTGAATGAAAATAAATTGATAGTGACCAATATTTCCGATTCCGATGAGCCACTCGACAGCACAAAAATATTCAATCGTTTCGTCCGCAATAATTTCCACAAGGAAGGCAATGGCCTCGGGCTTGCCATTGTGAAAAGCATTTGTGATTATTACGATTGGAACATCCATTACGATTACGCCAGTCATAAGCACACATTTACAATAAATTTCAATCAATCCGCCACTTCCTGATTCAAAATATTTTCCCGTTTTCGTGATAAATCCGTCTTTCACCATATTATTTTAGCCCCACGTTCCTTGAAATATTGAAAGCCGGCAAAAAATCCATCATCAGTGTGTTTCACCAAAATTGCATAGCATTCCACAATGTCCCCAAAAATTGCGAAGCAATTCCCGCACATAATCATTTGATAATCACCAATATATTGGTGCATCCATGTATGCGCCCTCCCGCACAATGGGTGACTTTCCCAATAAAATGCGAAGCATTTTTATGAATAAGGCCAATTTGGCTCATCGGGCCAATTTCCAAATTAGCGAATAATCCACCTCATCAAAATTTCACAAAAAATTAAGGTGAAAAAATTCGTGGGACACGTCCTCCACACCCCTGCACCTCAATAAGTTGCAAGCCGAAAACTGTCCCAAGAGCCTGTCCCAAAGTAAGGGCTTCGCCACCCCATCATGGGACACATTACACAATAAATTGCGAAGCAATTTTCCACACATAATCAATTGATAATCCCTAAAGTAGGGGCGCATCCATGTATGCACCCTCCCGCACAATGGGTTACTTTCCAATAAAATGCGAAGCATTTTAATGAATAAGGCCAATTTGGCTCATCGGGCCAATTCCCAAATTAGCGAATAATCCACCTCATCAAAATTTTGCGAAAATTTAGGTGAAGAAATTTGTGGGACACATCCTCCACACTCCTGCGCCTCAATGAGTTGTAAGCCGAAAACTGTCCCAAGAGCCTGTCCCAAATAAGGACTTCGCTCACCGCATCGCAGATGTTTCACCAAGCAAAAATTCCTCAAAAAAATATGGTGAAAAAATTTGTGGGACACATCCTCCACACCACTGCTCCTCAAAGAGTTGCAAGCCGAAAACTGTCCCACGCATTTATAGTTGTCCCGCTTTTTTCAGCAGGCTATTTCCCTATCGTCTTCAGCAAGTCATCCACTGCCGACGGCACATCGCCATTACGCCCAAGGCACTTTATGAACAGCGAACCGATGATTGCCCCCGACGAATATGTGCAGGCATCCTTCATCGTTGCAGGGTTGGAAATGCCGAAGCCAATTAGCCTGTGGTGCTTGAGTTGCAGGGCATTGATGCGGTGGAAATAAGCCACCTGTTCATCGCCGAAGCTCTCGCGCGTGCCAGTTGTTGATGCCGACGACACCATATATATGAATCCGTCGCAATTGTCGTCGATTAGATGAATCCGTTCATCGCTCGTCTCCGGCGTAATCATCATTATCATCGGCAAGTCGTATTCTTTGCAAAGGCCCTTGAAGTCGCGCATATAGTCCGCAAACGGCAGGTCAGGAACAAGAATAGCGTCAATTCCCACTTCCTTGCAGCGTGCAAACAGCTTCTCAATCCCGAATTGCATCATCGGGTTCACGTAGCCCATCAGCACAAGCGGTATTTCGTTCGCCTTCTTCCGTGCCTCAGCCACTTGGTCAAGAAGCAGATGCAGGTTCATTCCGTTGCGCAGCGCCACTGTGCTGCTTTGCTGAATCACCACTCCGTCAGCCATCGGGTCGGAGAAAGGCACACCCACTTCAATCATGTCGATGCCTTTTGTCTGCAAAGTCTCAATTATTGTTGCGGTATCCTCCTTTTGAGGATATCCGGCAGTGAAATATACGGAGAGTAGATTATTTTGTTTTTTCCCAAACAGGGATTCCAGTCGGTTCATGTTCATTATGTTTACGAAGTTCAAGAATAAAATTCGTGAGCAGCTTGATGTCCTTCACACCCGGCTCACTTTCAAATTTGCTGTTGATGTCGATTCCGGCCATGCCGGTGTATAGGTTGTTGACGATTTCAGGTGCGTCGCTTGGCGCAATTCCGCCGCTCAGCAGATATGGAATGTCAAGTTTGTAGTTCGCAAGCAGTTTATGGTTGAATTTCCTGCCTGTTCCGCCGTAGCCCTTCGATTTCTTGTCGAATAGGAACATATCCACCGTTCCCTCATATTTTTCAAGAAGTTCAAAGTCCTCTTCACTGTCCACGCCGATAGCCTTGAACACCACCAGACCTTCGTCCTTCAGCCTCTTGCATTCGCGTGGACTTTCTTCGCCGTGAAGCTGCACAATCTTGAATCCGTATCGGCGCACGGTGTCCATTATCGTATCGTGGGTTGCGTCAACAAACACAGCCACGGGCCTTATGTAGCTTGGCAAGTTTTTTATCACGTCTGCGTCAAGGTCGCCAGCATAGCGTTTGCTGCCGCGCCAGAATATAAAGCCCATCATCATCGGGTACAGGGCCGCCACGTCGCGGATATTGTCGGCACGGCAGTTGCCGCACACCTTTATCATCATGTCCGCATTCAGCGGAGTATTGTTATTGTTCATTATTGCCTGTTGTTTGGATTGAGAAATGAATAGAGTGCGCTTCCGGGGTTGTCCTTCTTCATGAATGTCTCGCCTATCAAAAAGCCACTATAGCCAATAGTCCTGAGTTTGTGTATGTCGTTGTGCGAGCATATTCCGCTCTCAGCTATCTTCACCGCCTCTTTCGGCAGACGCGGAAAAATGTTGAACGAGGCATCCACGTCGGTAACGAATGTGTGCAGATTGCGGTTGTTAACCCCTATCAGGTCGGCTCCAAGCGGAATTTTCTCCACTTCGTCAGCGCTGTGTATCTCCACAAGTGCTTCCATGCCGAAGTAGTGGGCGAGTTCAAGCATTCCTGCCATTTCCTCTTTGCTCAGCACAGCGGCTATCAGCAGTATTGCGTCAGCACCGTAAATGTACGATTCCGCCACTTGGTATTTGTCTATCATGAAGTCCTTGCGGAGCAATGGAATGCCTGAATACTGGTTGGCTATGGCAAGGTCGGCAAGTGAGCCTCCAAAGTATCTTGTGTCGGTGATTATCGAGCAGGCAGCAGCGCCGTTTGCCTCGTATCCGGGCACCACCTCGCGCACATCGGCGCATGGGTGGATGTTGCCTTTCGAGGGCGAACGGCGCTTGAATTCGGCGATGATGCCGCTGTAGTTTCCATTGATGGCTCGGCTTATCGAGAGTGGCTCGCGCTTGCGCTGCCTTGCCATCTCGAAAATCTGGTCCTCACTGATTATCAGCTTAGCGGCTTCCACCTCCACTCGCTTGTTCGCGATTATCGACTCAAGAACACTTTTCATCTCTTTTTCGGTTATTTATTCAGTTCAACAAATCGTTTCAGAGCTTGGAGTGCTTTGCCGCTGTCGATTGATTCGCGTGCCTGCGCCACGGCTGTTTCCAGCCCCAGTTCAGGTTCAAGGGTCAGTATGGCGAAAGCGGCATTCGCAATCACGCAGTTTTTCTGTCCCTCGCTTGCACAGTTATTAAGCACATTGCGGAATATCTTCGCGGCATCTTCCACGGTCGCTCCTCCCCACAGTTCCTTTTGTTCTATCTGTTTGAATCCTATCTGTTCGGGTTGGAGCACCTGCTCTCCTTTGCTCGATGCTATTTTCAGCGGCGAAGTTAGTGAAATTTCATCATATCCGTCAAGCGAATGGACAATTGTGCAGTTGATTTGTTCATTTTGTGCGATATAATGGTACAGTCTCATCAATTTCAGGCTGTAAACGCCCAGCAGCTGGTATTTAGGCATCACAGGGTTCACAAGCGGGCCAAGGATATTGAAGAATGTCCTCACTCCCAGTGCGCGGCGTATCGGGCCTACTGCTTTCATCGCCGG
>JAKVKZ010000087.1 GCA_022484565.1 Muribaculaceae bacterium | reverse complement strand
GGTAAGCACCATTTTTGCAATATGTTGTGCAAAGTATAACGTTTTTTGTTCCAAAAATCGGTAGCTGGCTGAAATAATCCACTAACAATCGACTAAATTGGCAAAAACGGGCAATTTTGCAGATGCACAAGCGTGCATTTTCCAGTTTTGACAATCAATAGTTAGATTGCCGAAAACACTGAAAGTTAAAACTACCGCACACACTATCCATTATAGGCAACAAAGGTAAGAAATACGCACAAACGGCACAATCAAATTTCGACCAAATGCAATATGCAATTCGGCTAATTTGCCCAAATGGGCGACGAAATTCAATCAGCGATTTTAGCCTCCACGTAATCCTTGACCTGATTCATGAGCCACATCGGAGTTGACGTGGCGCCGCAAATGCCAATCTGGTCCTTGCCTTCGAGCCATCGGGAATCTATTTCAGTTTCATTTGAAATAAGATGCGACGACGGATTGACCGATTTACATTCGGCGAACAGGATTTTGCCGTTGCTGCTCTTGCTTCCGCACACAAACAGAATCAATTGGTGGGAGCGGGCAAATTCGCGTATTTGATTAATTCTATTAGCCACCTGACGGCAAATGGTGTCGTAACCCTTAAAAGAATTGTCGTGCTTGCGGACAGCTATTTCGTCAACAATCTTCTTGAAACCCTGCAATGACTTAGTGGTTTGAGAATAAAGCGCAATGTCGCGGCTGAAATCAACTTTGTCGAGGCCGGAAATGTCCTCCACGACAATAGCTTCGCCATTAGTCTGCCCAACAAGCCCATTCACTTCGGCATGTCCGTTCTTGCCATAAATAACAATTTGCGGATGAGGATTCTCGGAGGAGTTGTAGGCGGCGTGAATGCGGCGTTGCAGCTGAAGCACCACAGGGCAAGTGGCATCGATAATCTCAATGCCGTTTTCCTTTGCGATGCGGTAAGTTTCGGGAGGCTCGCCGTGTGCGCGGAGCAGGACTTTCACATTGTGCAGGTTCTTCAACTGCTCGTGAGTGATAGTCTCAAGACCTTTGCGCCGCAAACGGTCAACCTCATTGGAATTATGGACAATATCGCCAAGGCAGTACAAGTGGCCGGTTTTGTCGAGTTCCTCCTCAGCCTTACGGATAGCCGTAACCACCCCAAAGCAGAATCCAGAACCTTTATCTATTTCAATTGTAGCCAAGACAATTAAGAAATTATTTTGTTGTAAAGATTAAGCAGCCATTCATCCTGCTCGGCAGGAGTCATATTGGAATTATCAAGTTCAACAGCGTCGTCGGCGCGGCGCAGAGGGCTAACTTCGCGTGTCTGGTCGATGCGGTCGCGTTCACAAACATTCTTCAAAACCTCATCGAAAGTTATGGAAGTGCTGCCTTTAGCGCAAAGTTCCTGAAAGCGTCGGCGGGCACGAGTCGCAGGAGAAGCGTTCACATAAACCTTCATTTCCGCATCGGGGAAAACCGTAGTGCCGATGTCGCGGCCATCCATCACTATACCTTTGTCGCGGCCCATAGCCTGCTGCTGCTTGACCAGCTCTTTGCGAACTTCGGGGATAGCGGCAATGATGCTGACTTTTTCAGAGACACGCATTTGACGAATTTCATGCTCCACATTCACACCGTTGAGGTAAGTTTCGCTTGCTCCAGTTGAGGCATTAACCTTAAAAGTGATTTTAATGTCGGAAAGGAGCGTAATCAACTTGTCGACATCAACCTTGTCTCCAACAATCAAATGATTATCAAGACAATAAAGAGTGACGCAACGATACATGGCGCCACTGTCGATGTAGGCATAGCCTATTTTCTTTGCGAGCACTTTTGCCATAGTGCTTTTGCCTGATGAGGAAAAGCCGTCGATAGCTATTATAATTTTCTTTTTGAGCATGACTGAAAGATATGATATTGCAAAGATAATAAAAAGATTCTTACACCAAAGAAGATGCCGGATTGTTACTACAGCTATGAAACTTTTTTTCATATGGGTGTCTGGACACCTCAAAGGCTTGTAACACATTGAAAAAATGACACGTTACGAAGGTGTTCACGGTTAGGGGGTGCACACATGTGTTACAAGGTTCTCGCCCAAAAACGGAAGATTCGTTTCACTGACTTAATTGCTTCAGAAAAGGGGCCTAGATAAAATTTCAACATGATAAAGAACTTGAAGCAAAAATATAAAAACTGATGAAAGAAAAAGCAAGGAAACAAGAAAGATTGCAAGATGACCTTGCAACGCAGAAGGCACAAAAAAAGAGCGAAACAAATAGTGCAACGCTCTTCTTGATGTTATATATATCTAAGTAATTATAGCCTGAAAGCAATAGGGAGGATGCAAAGAACAGGAACTGCCTCACCTCCGACACGGCCAGCTTTCCACTTAGGCATGCACCTGATGACGCGCATGGCCTCACGGTTCATTGATTCAAGAGGAGTGCCCTTGATTATTGAAACATTGCTGATGCTGCCGTCGGAATTAACGACAAAACTGCATACCACGCGGCCCTCGATATGACGCTTATAAGCATCGTAAGGATATTCACGCTTTTTGTTGATATAGCTAATCAACGCCCTCTCACCTCCAGGGAACTGCGGCTGGACGTCAACATAATCATATTCATACACCTCCATGTAAGAAGCCTGAGAGCGCGACATGGGGTTGCACGTAATGACTCTTTTAACTTGAGCGGAAGCAGGAAGAACAAAGAGCAGCGATAAAGAAAGAAATAATACTTTGAGTAGAAATCTATGCATTTTCAACAAAAAAAATCATATACACAATTAATGGAATAAGGTTTTTCAACCCATAAATTCAGAATTCCGAAGGCAAATATAAACAGCAAAATTGGAATAGCGATAAAAATTCATTCATATTTGGAAAAGATTAATTATGTTTTTAATATCTTTACAAAATGCCTATACATCGGGGATTAAGTGTAAAAACTTTTAAACTATTATACTATAGGTATGCCTTTTTTCGTTTATCATTCAATGAAAAGGCAATCAGTTGCCAATTCGCAAGCGAAAATTAATGAATCTACGATATATAACCATAGTGGCGGCAATGATATTAATCTTCAGCACAGCAAGTGCCGAGGACGGAACAACCGCATACGAATTCCTGAATGTGTCGCCATCGTCGCACGTTTATGGTCTTGGCGGCCATAACATAACAATTATTGACGACGACATAAACCTCATTGAGCAGAATCCGGCCCTTCTTGGTCCTGAAATAGGCAAACAAGTGGGAGTGAGCTATATGCACTACCTCGGCACCAGCAATTTCATGGGAGCAAGATTCGGCTCATCGGCAGGAGAACATGCCGGGTGGGCAGTAGGCATACAATATTTCGGATACGGGTCGATGACGGAAACAGACGAAGGCGGAAATGTGCTTGGAACATTCAGCCCGAGCGACATAGCCATAAACGCCACATATTCCCACGACATAAATGACAGGATACGAGGCGGAATAAACATGAAAGTGGTACATTCAAATTATGGTGATTACAACGCCACTGCAATCTGCACGGATTTGGGCGTGAATTATTATAATCCCGATAACGACTGTTCACTGTCGTTAGTGCTGAAAAACCTTGGCGGACAAGTAAAGAAATTCAATGATACCTACGACAAATTGCCATGGGACGTGCAGGTAGGCTGGTCGCAGACGATGGCAGAGAATCCGATAAGGCTTTCGGTTACCGCCACAAACCTCACCAAATGGAAATTGCCTTACTACACACGCGAGGACAATAATTCGACGACTTCAGCCCTTGTGGAGAAAAACAGCTTTGGAAGCAACCTATTCAGGCATCTGACATTCGCAGTGGAGTTAGTGCCGAATGAGCGGATGTATGTGGGACTTGGATACAGCTATAAGACAAGGACCGACATGACGGTGTACGCGCGTAACTTCGTGTCAGGATTCTCAATTGCGGCAGGCCTGAAAACGAGCAGTTTCGGAGTAGGAATTGCACTTGCGCAGCCACATGTGGGAGGGACGACATTCATGGCCAATTTCACCATGAGCCTTTCCGACCTGCTACACTAACAATCAAGATTAATTGACGAAATGATAATAGTCGGTGGGAACATCGGCTTTTTTCATGTGGATTTTATCCATGAAGAGCGACTTGTCGAAATATCGGATAGTGCGCTTGTAATCGGTGATGTAAGCGGAAGAGTCGGGATAATAGCTCATTGTACGCTCCACTTCGGCACGGATGTCACTTCTGACAGGAGAAGAAACCATGCGGAAAGCCACACCATTGCTCTGGCACAACTGACGGATTTTGGCAAGATAGTCCTTGGTGATAGTGGAGAACCACACATTCTTTTCCTGCGGAAGATCGTAGCTGGGCATATAGTTTGAAGCCTGCACAAAACGCAATTTAGTGATTCGGTAGAAAGGCACCGTGACAATATAACGGTTAAGCACAGAATCGATGGGATAATCAGAATTATAGAACGGTTTCAGCAGATAATGGAATGCGAAACGGTCGAGATTGTCGCGGAACGACAGAGGATGATAAACTAAAATGACCTCTTTAGGCAGATTGCCGGAATTAGCCTTGAAGAAATTATTGAGCAGAAAATATTGGCCGGCCATGGTGATGGCACGATTGCATGCAATGGAATAAACAGAATCGTTGTAACTGTAATTGCTATAAAGCTGATTTCCTGTGCTGTCGCCGATAATTAGTTTCTTAGCAGCAGTTTTTTTCTTGCTCTTATTGATGGAATGAATCACCTCGAAGCCATTGAAATGGATAATGTCGAAATCCAAGTTATATTCAACGGCAAGAACAGCGAGGGAGAACAGATAAACCACTGCACCCTCGATAACCAGAGCCAAAAGACATTTTTTATAAAATTTGCGCATCGCCATCAGAATTGAAAATAAATGAACTCCTTGGAATTAGTCTTGAAAAAGACAACCGTGAGAATAAGGAAACTATAGATTGACCAGCGCAGCAGCATGGGCCAACCATTGATTTCCATGGGATGCTCCTTAGTGCGCTGCCACCATTCAAATACAAACATGATGACGATGAAAAGCAGCGTGGTGACGTAGAGGTCAAGAGTAGGAGCCATGGAAATGTTGGTGAAAATATGAGTGACATATTCCACAGCCTGACCGATGCTTTCAGCCTTGAAGAGAACCCAACCGAACATCACAAGGATGAAAGTGCCGAGAATGCTCAACCAATCCTTGGCGGAAGGAGGCACACCCTTATGCTTGTTCTTGCTGCCGAGCAAAATCAGTGGCGTCATAAGCACAGCATAATATAAGCCCCAGCAGATGAAAGTCCAGTTGGCGCCATGCCAAAGTCCACAAGTGCCGAAAACGATGAAAGTGTTGAGAATTGTAATGGCCTTGCCACGACGATTGCCTCCGAGAGGAATATAGATGTAATCACGGAACCAAGTGCTGAGGGAAATGTGCCATCTGCGCCAAAATTCAGAGACATTGCGGCTGAAATAAGGGACATTGAAATTGCGCATAAGCCGGATATTCAGCATTTTGGCAGTTCCGAGAGCAATGTCGGAATAGCCGGAGAAATCGCCGTAAATCTGAATGGTAAACAAAAGAGCACCAATGAGCAAGTCGAGACCCGGCTCGTGCGAAATGGAGGAAGGTGCAAAAATCTGACCTACAACAGTCGAGCAGTTGTCGGCCACAACAACCTTTTTGAACAAGCCCCAAAGGATTTGCCTTGCACCGTCGACGGCGGTGGCATAATCGAATTTACGGGCATTGCTGAATTGAGGCATAAGTTGAGGCGCACGTCCGATAGGACCTGATATGAGTTGCGGGAAAAAGCTGACGAAAGCGGCATAAGTGATGAAATTCCTTTCGGCAGGAACTTTGCCGCGATAGACATCGATGACATAACCGACAGTTTGGAACGTGTAGAAACTGATTCCGATAGGCAAAATCAGGTGCAGAGTGACGTTGTCGGCAGTAAAACCGAACATCCGCATGAGTTCGCAGAAATTATCGGCAAAGAAGTTCAGATATTTGAAAATGGCGAGAATAAGGAAACTCACCACAATTTCAGCAGTGCAAATCCATTTTTTGGCATGGAGGCTTTCAGCCTTGTCAAGCCTGATGCCGCAAAAATAGCTGAATACGGTGATAAACAGCAATAAAGAAGTGAAACGCCAGTCCCACCAGCCATAGAAAACATAGCTCGTGGCAATCAAAAACAAGTTTTGCCATTTCGTTTTTTTAGGCAGCATCCAATATGCGATGAACACAAGGATGAAAAAGACATAAAAAACCGTTGAGTTAAATAACACTATATTCAGTATTTGGTTAGTAAAGACATTGCAAAAACATGCAAAATTAGTGCTTTTTAGTGGGATTCTAAAATAATTCAACTGCTGAAAGCCAAGAGCGAAGGAAGGAATGAAATTATATGCGAAAAATAATTATCTTTGTACAGAAAATAAATCGTTACAGAATCATGCGAAAACTCATTTTATCTCTTTCGTGCTTATGCTTCTTTGCACTGTTAGCTTCAGGAGCTAATGATTTGACCAAGTTCGTTAATCCATTAATCGGTACAGGCGGCCATGGACATCTGTTCCCCGGTGCTGTGGTGCCTCACGGAATGCTGCAAGTCAGCCCTGATACACGCGTGTACGGCTGGGATGCCTGCAGCGGTTACTATTACGGTGACAGCACCATAAATGGATTTTCGCATACACACCTAACAGGTACAGGATGCTGCGACCTCGGTGATGTGCTGCTTATGCCGACGGTGGGGAAGCAACATGCGGAATTCGTAGGTTCAGATATGCAGGGAAAGGCTTATGCCTCAGGATTCTCACATAAAAATGAGATTGCCTGTCCCGGGTATTATTCAGTGCTTCTTGACAGATATGGGGTGAAGGCGGAAATCACCACAGCAAAGACCGCCGCAATCCACCGATATACATTTCCCGCAACCGATTCGGCAGGCGTGATACTTGATTTTGACTACACGCTGGAACGCCAGAGGAATATAGGAATGTGGGTTAAGGTGATAAGTGACACCGAAATAATTGGACATAAGCGGACTGAAGGTTGGGCAAAATATCAGTACACTAATTTTTATGTGAAATTTTCACGGCCATTCACCTATACGATGATTTCCGACACTTGTGCTGATGCCAACGGAAAATGGCCACAATGCAAGGTGCTGCTGCATTTCAATCTCGGCGCGGACAGAGAGGTGCTTGCCAAAGTTGGAATATCGGCTGTGGATACCGACGGAGCACGCATGAATGCTGAAACTGGGATAAAGGACTGGAATTTCGATGCAGTGCAGCAGGCTGCCCATGATGCGTGGAATGAGTATCTGTCGAAAATCAAGATAGAGACAAGCGATAAGGACGCAGAGGTAAGTTTCTATAGCGCATTGTACAACACCGGCATTACTCCATACCTTTTCAGTGATGTTGACGGACGCTATTTCGGGCTTGACATGAAGGTGCATAAGTCAGCAAAGCCTATTTACACTGTGTTCAGCTGCTGGGACACATTCAGGGCATTTCATCCATTGCTGACAATTATTGACCCTTACACCAACGGCCTGTTTGTGAACAGCCTCGTAACAAAAGCAAATGAATTGGGCGTGTTCCCGATGTGGGAACTTGAAGGCAACGATACCGGCTGCATGATAGGCTACCATGCTGTGCCAATAGTGGTTGACGCATTTATGAAAGGCTACAAGGATTTTGACATTCAGGCAGCTTATCGCGCCTGCTTGGCAACAGCGAAATATCACCGTACAGGAATAAAATGTGACCGTGGAATCCTTGATTGCCTGATGTCGGAAGCAAAACTTTATAAGGATTCAATAGGCTATATTCCGTGCGACAAACAAAACGAATCAGTGTCGCAAGGCCTTGAATTCGCCTACAATGACTGGTGCATAGGCACATTCGCGAAGCAACTCGGTGACAATGCAAATGCCGATAAATATTTCCGCCTTGGACAGAATTACCGCAACTACTTTGACCCAACAACAAAGATGATGCGCGGAAGGATGTCGGACGGCTCATGGGTTACACCTTTTAATCCGTTTGAGTCAACCGAAGGTTATCATAACTACACTGAAGGAAACGCTTTCCAGTGGAATTGGTTCGTGCCGCAAGATGTTGACGGGCTAATCAAACTTATGGGAGGAAAGAAACAGTTCGTGAATCAACTCGACAAACTATTTGCCACAGAATCAAAATTGACAAGCGGAGCTGCACCTGACATTTCGGGAATGATAGGGCAATATGCTCATGGAAATGAGCCAAGCCATCAAACGATATACCTTTTCAATTATGCCGGAGCGCCAAGCCATACACAGGAACTGGTGGATTCAGTGCTTCACATGCTGTATAAACCATTGCCCGACGGATTGTGCGGCAATGATGACTGTGGACAGATGTCGGCATGGTATATTTTGAGTTCGATGGGATTCTATCAGGTTTGCCCGGGAAATCCTGTTTACACCATTGGCCGCCCATTGTTCGACAAGGTGACAATTCCACTTGCCGGCGGGAAAGAGTTTGAAATAATAGCCAAGAACCAGTCGCTCAAGAACAAATATGTGCGCTCAATGAAACTTAACGGAAAAGTGCTTGAAAAGCCATTCTTCACGCATGGGCAACTTATGCAGGGTGGCACATTGGAAGTTGAGATGAGCGCAAAACCATAGAACATCAACCATTTCGGGTTACCACGATACCTACGGCAGAGAATATCAATACTATTCCTGCCGCAATTGCTATGTTCAGCGATTCACCGAACAAGATAATGCACAGAACCACAGCTGTGGAAGGTTCCACAGCACCAAGAATTGAAGCGTAAGTGGAGCCGACATGGTGAATGGAATATACGAGCAGAAAATTGGACAATACGGTGGCAATAAAGGCAAGGCCAAAGAATTGGCCGAGCAATGGGCCACTTGTGACAATCACCATTTCACCTTCAGCAAGAGATATGATAAGAAATGCCACTGCACTGAGTAGCAGAAGCCAAAATGTGAATACGGCTGATGGCAACGTGCGGGTGGAAGTCTTGTTAACGCCAACCATATAGAAGGCGCATGCAATGCCCGAAGCAAGGACAATCGCAATTCCGGCAACACGGTTTGCCCCGGGAATGAACGAAGCCTGACCGCCAAGCACGCCAAGACAGTAGATGCCACCAAGCGCAAGAACAATAGCAAAGATTGAGGAAAGACGTATCCGCTCATGATAGAACAGCAGCAAAATCGCCATTACAAAAACGGGGTAGGAGAAATGGATAACTCCAGTTACGCCACCGCTCATATATTTGTAGCCGAGCACCAAAAGTCCTCCTGAAAAGCAATAGAACACCGTGAGCAAAATCATAGGAGGAACACAATGGAGCGGCAATTTCAGCGATTTGTGCCGAATGGCGAAGTAAATGCCGAGAATAATGGCAGCCAGACCGAAGCGATAGGTAAGAACGCATGCAGGCGACAGCCCGATACTGATGGCCGGTTTGCTGAAAGCCGGAATGAAGCCAAAACACATGGCACCTGCAATTCCTGCCAAGATACCCCGCCAGTCAGTGCTTTTTGTGGATTTGGACATTATTGTGCAGCTCCTTCCGTGGAAGAGGCATCATCGGGAATGCGGAAAATTGAGAAATTCACACTTCCGTAGGCACGATGCTGGTCGAAATGCGGCAATTTGGAAAAATCATGCTTGCTTGAATGCTCAACAATCACTATTGAGCCAGGCTTAAGCATTTTAGAATTTAAAATCATGCTTGGAATCTCCTCAAAGTGGGGAAGGTCGTAAGGCGGGTCGGCAAAGATAATGTCGAACTTCTGGCGGACTGTGCTGACGAATTTGAAGACGTCGCCACGGACAATAGTAAGATTATCATCTTTTAGAATACCTTTCACCTTGTGGATGAAGTCGAGTTGAGTAGTGCTTTTCTCGACGCATGTAACCGAGGCGCAATCCCTTGAAAGGAGTTCAAAGCTGATAGCTCCAGTGCCGGCAAAAAGGTCAAGCGCATTAAGACCGTCGAAATCGACAAAATTTTCAAGGACATTGAAAAGATTCTCACGGGCAAAATCCGTAGTGGGTCGAGCAGTAATATTTCTTGGCACGTCGAATCGGCGGCGACCATATTTTCCGCTGATTATACGCATAATGACATCAATATTAAATCGAACGGAGCCTTCATGGCATCCTGACCGAGTTTCAGCGCAGCAGCAGGGAAAATGGCAGGCATCACATAGCTGATGTAGCGCTTTAAAAGCGGACTCAGAGCAGTGCGTGCATCGGAATCGCCTGAAAGCTGCATTTCATCGGTACGGACATCAAGTCCAAATTCCTGCCAAGCATGCAGAGCAAAGAACAGGGAATCCTCAGGAGTGTTGCACTTGAAACTATTGGCAATAAGCAGAGAACCATTGCGGAAAGCGCACAAATCAATCATCCCTTTCCGGAGATTGAGAAACATCTTGGAAACGTCGGAATCAGCGCATTTCTGCCTGAAATATTCGCAGACGGGATAAAGGTGATGATAGATTGCAGGAGAATTGAAAGTGCGGTCGAGGAAAGGAATGATGCCCTTTTCGACCTCAAACGCAATTTGAGCATTGCAATTTTTCAGGGAATTGATGCGGATATTGCCAAAACACGAAGGGAAAAGACTATGGAAAACCTGATTTGCAGCGGCTTCGTCAATTTCAGGCGGCATGACAGAGAAGTGCATGGATTCAACCTCAATGGTAACGCTTTTGTAATCGAGGAGAAACACGTTGTCGTTGTCGTAGATGCAATTTTCGAGCGATTTC
>JAKVKZ010000086.1 GCA_022484565.1 Muribaculaceae bacterium | reverse complement strand
GTCAAGCGTCGCATTGTCGAGCAGGACCCTCACGAGCAGGGACTGCGCCGTGCCCTCAATCTCGGCCACACTTTCGGCCATGCCTTCGAAAGTTTCGCTTTGGGCCGTCACAAGCCTATTCCTCACGGTTATGCCGTCGCTTGGGGGCTTGTGGCTGAATCCGTCCTGTCGCATCTCCGTCTTGGGCTTGATTCCTCGGTTCTTCATTCGTTGTCGGACTTCATCTATGAAAATTATGGTGCTTTCGGCTTCACTTGCGATGATTACGATGCCTTGATTTCTCTCATGCGCCACGACAAAAAGAGCGAGAATGGCGAAATCAATCTCACTCTGCTTCGTGCCCCGGGCGATGTCGTAATCAACCAGATTGCCTCTGCTGACGAAGCCAAATCTGCCCTCGACATTTTCCGTGACCTTATGCACGAATAGCCGTCTCTGTCATTTATCCCAAAAATATTTGGGCGAATTTTTCTGATTCGCCTGCTTTCCGTTTGCCTTTAAATCTTCCGCCGCCAATTTCACTCTGCTTTTCCTGTTTTCGTGGTTCCCCCATCCATGCTTGCGCTATATTCGCGCGAATAATGATAAAATATTTGGATTATGTTACCTGAATCTAATCTCCGTTGGGACGATGAAAGTCTTATCGACAGTTTCAACTATACTAAGTCCGCCGCCCATCGTGCGCGCCGCAAACCGAATTACGCAGCCCCGCACCGCCCTGAGCGTGCCGGCAGTCAGGACCTTTGGCATGGCATTTGGCACGAAGGCGATGTTTGTTGCCTCTTTTCCGATACCAACCTCGGCAAGTCGATTCTTGCCGTCCAGATTGGCGACGAAGTTGCTCGGCGTTTCCGCCGCAATGTGCTTTATTTCGATTTTGAGCAGTCGGTCCGCCAGTTCGCAATGCGCTATTCCACCGCCGATGAGCGTCACCGTTTCAGCCCATTCTTCAAGCGTTGCACTCCCGTTTACGAAGATGGCGTTTTCGATCCCACTGATGC
This sequence comes from Muribaculaceae bacterium, assembly GCA_022484565.1. Taxonomy (GTDB): domain Bacteria; phylum Bacteroidota; class Bacteroidia; order Bacteroidales; family Muribaculaceae; genus JAKVKZ01. The sequence goes on along the minus strand of JAKVKZ010000086.1, from coordinate 10,095 downwards.
TGTGCTTGGCATTGAGGAGCATGTTCGCGCCACGCACTCGCCGTTTCTCATCATCGACAACATTTCCGCCCTTTGCACCGCCTCTTTTTCTCCGTGGGCTTTCCGTTCAGTGCTTTCCGCCCTTTGCCGGCTTCGCACCCGTTACGGCCTATCAATCCTCGTCGTTGCCCACACTCGCCGCCACAGTCCCAAGCGCCAACTTGCCGTCACCGACTTGTCGTTTGCCGGTACTTTCATTCGCTATTGCGATTCGGCTTTTGCCATCGGCAGCAGCATTTCCGATGTCGGTGTGCGTTACATCAAGCAGATTTACGATTGCTCACGCAGCATCACTTACGGAAGTGATTCCGTCATTCCGTGCAAGATTTTCCGTATCGGCGGCGGACTTCGTTTTGTCGAGGCGCAGTGCTGTGCCGAAAATTCTCTTATAGGTCACAATTGCCTTTCTCCGCACAAGTTTGAGTCCATTCTCCTCCTTGCCGACCAGCCCGGCATCACTCACCGCCTTATCGCCAAGGTTCTCCATATCTCACCGTCAACTGTCACCAATGTCATCAATAAGCACAATGCCATGCGGTTTCTTGTTCATGTGGATGAAGAATTGAAGCAGGCAGCCAAGTCAAAATTAGCATCAAAAATCGCGTCAAAAAATGCCGTCAAAATCGCTCCCCAAATCGCCTCCGAAAATGTTGCGCACATGTGTGCCCCCTCTAACCGTGAACACCTCCGTAACACATCAGCAGTTCAGCCGTTTGCAGCGTCCTCAAGTGTCCAGACACCTCGCTCGGCATCATCATTTCTTAAGCCTTTTTGTGCTGTTCCCGACAGCCTATTTATTCGTCACTATCCAACTCCAAAAAATGCAGTCAAAATCGCTTTAGAAAATGCTGCGCACATGTGTGCCCACTCTAACCGTGAACACTTCCGTAACTCATCAGCAGTTCAGCCGTTTGCAGCGTTCTCATGTGTCCAGACACCTCGCGCGGAATCATTCATTCCGCCAGTCGCTCCCGATGATTTTCCATAGCGCTGACACACAACAAAAAAGGGACAGTCTCACGACTACCCCATTCTTTAAATACACAATTATCTATAAAACAACTATTTAATACGAAAATCTTATGTTTTTAGTCTCAACCGCTGCTTTGTGCCTCAAATGCACAAAAATGACGCAGCTCTTGTTAAGTCTTGTCATCAACTTTGCAAGTTTACTTCGCACGGCATTGAGTTAGGCTTCGCCCTCCTCGTCTGCTATTAAAATATGAATGCTTATGAAACGTCAAACAAACAAACCTTTTGTCTTGGTCACTATAGCAACAATTTTTTCCTCGCAAATTCCAAAAATGTCTTAGCATTTTGGATGCTGACAACAAATAACGGTGCAAAATTACACCTTAAAATTTTATCTACAAAATATTTAAGCGTTTTTTTTAAAATAAATTTTTTCATGAAAAACTTTTCTGACAATTCTTTCTCGATTCCGCTCCAGGGCATTAGGGAGCGTGGCAACAACGAGTTTGGTGCGGCTGGCTGCTGCCAATCGCTCATTAATTTGCGCGAATCCGACGATTCTCTTTCGGCTGTCGGTTCGCCTGTCCAGTTCGCTTCGATGGCTATCGACGAGCATTTGCTCCTCATTCACCATCTCCCCGATGCTGACAGGTTCTTGACTTTTAGCGGTCGTTCCATCATGCTTCATGGCATTAGGTCAGCTTCCGGCTACGTCAATCATGGCGATTTCATCGTCGCTGCCAAAGGCGACATTAAGGGTGCTTGCGTTTGCGGCAATTTTGTGGTTGTTTCCACTTCTGCCGGCCTGCTGTACCTTCTTTCCAATGCCTCAGGCTACCATGCTGTAGATGTCGCCGATGCCCTGCCGCTTTTCACTTTCTGCACTGCTGAATCTGCCGATTTGAGCCGCGATGTGCCTTCATTCACTTTTTCCGGCTCTTATTCCGCTTGGCAGCGTCCGCTTTCTGCCGACGATGTCGCCGGCTTTTCCTCTGCGGTCAGGGCTGCCTTCAATGGCTTGGCTGCCGATGCCCGCTCTGCTTCGCGCTTTATCCAGCCTGTGGCGGTGCGTTATGCTGTTCGGCTCTTCGACGGTTCCATCCTTTGGGTCAGCCCTCCCGTTTTGCTTGGCGTCGGCATTCAGGCTTCTTCGCCGGGTTCTGCATCTGTTGCTTCCGATGGTTCTCATTTCACTGCTGTCAATTCGCATCAGGTGTCGGTCGCTTCTTATCGCGTCGGCATCACTGTCCGTCATGGTTTTTCCTCCGATTGGGATGGCTTGATAAAGTCAATCGACGTTTTGGTGTCGCCGCAGCCGTCTTTGCTCGTCGGCAATTCGCCGGTTTCCTATCGTTGCGCTTATTCCCAGACTGGCACTCGCGAATATTATCTCGTTTACACTCCCGCTGCCGTCTCGGTCACTCCGTCATCGCTGCTGAATTGTGCTGATTGGCGTGTCCTCACTTCCATCACCGATTTCGATGCGCTCCGCAGTGGCAAAATCAATGCTGAATGTGTTGCTAAAAGTTCCGACGCTTCTGGAGGCTCGCTTTCTGCCTGTACTTTTGCCGTTGGCAGTAACAGCGTTTTTTCTGCCTCTGCTGGCCGCAGCGAATTGTCGTCGGTTGCGGCTTCTATGGCGCGTTCTGTCGTTCCGGCAGCCGTCACTTCTGTCAATGGTTGCCTGTGTCTTGGCAATATCTCCCAGTCGCTTCCCTCTGCTTGGGAGCCTGCTTTGATGTGGGGAGGCACGGCTGAAAATGTGCCCTGCAAGGCTGTTGTCACGGTGAAAATCAATTCTCTCAATGGCGTTTCGTCAGTTGTTCGTCAATTTTCCTACGATTCTTCGCCTTCCGCTATGGGAGCGGTTGTGGCTTATCCCGATTCTCGCGCCACTTCCATTACCATCGATATGCTTCGGGGCAATTTCCTGTGGCATTTTTCCGCTGCGCTTCATCCCTTGCCCGAAAGTGGCATTGCGGTGGCTGTTTCCGCCGACATGCGCGAACAGTCTTTCGCGGTTATGTCGCCCGAATCTTATGTTGTTCCATCCGAACAGAATCCAGTTGAATCTCTCCATTCGTCAATCAGCGTCAGCCTGAAAGGCAATCCTTTGGTCACAGCCTTTCACCGCGAGGTCAGTGGTTCAGTCCTTGCCCTTTCGCCCAGCGACCGTGCCGTATTTTCCAGTGTTTTCGGGCGTTATCCGCTTTATGCGTTTTCTTCCGATGGCATTTTTGCAGTCTCCTTCCGTTCCAGCCTCATCTATGGCGATGTCCAGCTAATTGGCCGTCACGTCATTGCCTCGTCAGTCTTGCCCTGCTGTGCAAACGGCCGTTTGTATTTCGTCACTTCAGGTGGCAGTCTTTGCTCACTTGCAGGTGCCAAGGTCAATTTAATTTTGCACCATTGCGATGCAGTTTCCATGGCATATAATAGTTCCCGCGATGAGTTGTGGCTACTGTCGTCAGCCCGTTCAGTCACCGTTCTAATGTCGAGTGGTGCCACCTATTCCCGCACCCTCACGCTTTCATCACTTGGCGGCGATTATCTCATGCCAGTAGCCGTCAGTCCGGCTGGAGAGATCTATGATATAGCCACCGAATCCGCCGATTCTCAAGTACAGGTATCCTTTCTTACCTATCCATTCCCGGCAGCCCGCAATGGTCGTCTTGTGTCACCCGCGTGTGCTGTTTGGAACGTCAACGCCGATAATTCCTCATTGCGCCTATCCGTCTATGGTGAACGAGGTTCCAGTTGTCATGGCATGTTGCTTGCCACCCTCACCACCACTGGTCCACTTTCCGCACCCCTTCCCGTCCGCCTCTTTTCACCCCGCATCCGCACCCTCCGTCTTTCCGCCTCAGGCACCATCCCTTCCTCCGCCCTTTTCCTCCCCGTCACCCTGATTATTCCAAAATAATCTCCTCCTCCCATTGGGTGTGAAGCATAATCACGCCCAATGGGTAATGCCCCAAAATATATTACTCAGTAGAAACATTATAAGAAATTTGCACAATAGCATTAAACGCATTATAATATTATTGCATAATTACCTTATAATAAGCTTATAGCGCTTGTTGAATCATAGCATTTTTGAAATTCATCAGCAAGAAAACAATAGCGATAATTGGCGAGATCAATACATTTATCCCCATTCCGACAAAATAGCACCTATAACGGCAGAATCGAATATAATTCAGAATGAAGTTACATTAAGTGATTTATTTGCCTGAGTTGAAAATAGAGTATTTGTAGCACGTTTATTCCGTAAATGCGATTTTTTGCGTTTAAATTCATAAATTTAAACTTAAAATATATGTAATGTTTAGAAATATCTTTATATTTGCGCAAAATATCATAATAAACATGAAAAAATTATTTGTATTTATCTTACTCTTTATCACACTTTCCCTTAATGCCACTACCTTGACATGCGATTTTGGAAATAAAACAACCGGATTTATAAAAAATCCTACAGGATGGATGGATAATGATGCTTCTTCATATAGTAGTGATGGATCTCATTGTAATACAGTTTATGGCCTCGATTTTTCATCAGCTTTCAGAATATTTACTGTAAATTTTCTTGATTATATTAAAAGCGTCAGCTTTTATTATTCCACAAATTCAGGTGAATATGTAAGAATAGCTTTTGTTGACCAAAATAATAATACGCTCTTGTTGAAATCTTATCAAAATTCCGGTGTGAATTTTGTGAGTCTCAATTGTTCTGATTTAAAATTAACTCAAGCAGTTGGAGGAGTTGCAGCGGGTACAGCTATATCCTCTTTGACTGGTATACGTGTCCTATTTAGATCGTCAGCGCTAAATGATAGTTATCTAGATGATATTACAGTAGAATACGGAGAAACTGAGGTGGCTCCTGATGCCCCGGCTTTCTCGGTGGATGAAGGGAATTATTATGCAGACCAGAGCCTGTCTCTTACAAGTGCAACTGAAGGGGCTTCAATTTACTATACACTCGACGGCAGCACGCCAACAAGCGCATCCACGCTTTACTGCTCTGCGATTGCGATTACAAGTCCCACTACAGTAAAGGCGATTGCAATTAAAAATGGGCTTTCAAGCGCTGTAGTCAGCAAGAAGATTGGCGTTTATAAGCCCGAAAACGAATATACTTCAAATTTCACTTTCGGCTCATCACTTGGATTGAACGATGGAGCAACTGTTACCAATGTGGGCGACAATGCAGCTACTATAACATTCAGCAAAGGAACTGCAAACACTAATCCTAGATGGAACGCCAGCGGAAACAGCGTTACATTCGTCGCTGGCAACAACATAACTGTAACCCCTTCGCTCACCGATGGAGTAATCACTAGCCTTACACTTCATTATGCTGATGGAACTTCGCAAACTTGCAACAGTTTGCCTGCAATGACCTCTAAAATGGATGTGAATGTCGGTAACCTGACAAGTATTGATTTGGAATATAGAGTCCCGAAACAAGTTGCAAACAATCTTGCTGAAATAATCGACAATGGCGTGCGAGGCGAATGTTACAAAATTAATTCCACGACTTATGGAATCTACCAAACTGGCAATCTGCTCTATGCGAAGGACCTTAACGGATTCACAAACAAGTCAGTGTTGCCTGAACCATACACTTGGAATTCCCACGACGATTCACCAGCACAATTTGACCAAAGCAATTGGCTCGTGCTGAAAATAAATGACGGACTTGACTACAGCAAAAAAGACATTGAAGGTGGTTTAATCGGCCAACTGAATGCAGGCAGCGAAACTCCGCAACTTGACGTGGCAAACACAATTTCAGCCACAAACAACAGTGACGCTTATGTGCCGAACACGTATAGAATATATAATTGCCTTGGCAATGCTGGCAACTTCTTTGTGGAGCCTAAAGTTAACGAATATGCGAGAGTGAAATGGGCCTTAGTGATGGAAAGTGGCGGGGTGAGATACATTCATGAAATGGATAAAGACCTCGAGCACAAAATAAAGATTGATGAAAGCCTTTATACTGACCAGACTAACAAAATCATAACTGGAGAAGCATATCTGCTGGAAGGCATAATGGGCACTCAGACCAAGGCTTCAGGGGCAGCAGAATTCAGTTCAAGCAGAATCAAGGCGAATATTCCAAGCACCAAGGAATGGGTGATTTATCCAACTAAGATAGTGAAAATCACTACTGGAACGGATGAAACCGACATTGCGCAAAACACGGCTAAAATATTTGGCGGAACTGGCTGCATCAACGTAAGCACAGCAACTGAAGGAACTTCAAATGTTCAAATATTCGACGCCATGGGCCGACTGGTGAGAAACGTCACGATAAACGGCAATCGGAGCATTGATGTACCCGCTGGATATTACATCGTTAAAATTGGCCCGTCAAAAGGTCAGTCAATAATAGTAAAATAGAGGGTTTGAAGCAGATTAGCCAATAATTTCGATGATTTATTAGAAAATTCTCGAAGTGATTTGGTTAAAAAGAAAATTCTGACTATCTTTGCACCCGTCATTGAGAAGCGGCCACGTTTCAAATAATCTGGAGAGATGGCGGAGTGGTCGATCGCGGCGGTCTTGAAAACCGTTGAACAGCAATGTTCCAGGGGTTCGAATCCCTTTCTCTCCGCTGAAACCCCAAGACAAAAGGGGGCAAAAATAGGACAAGTCCTACAATATCAACGTATTGTAGGACTTTTTTTATTGTTTCTTGTCAGGGGTAAAAGACACAAAATAGACCCTTTTGAACAGAGTTCAGTAACCAAATCGTAACCTACAATTTCACCTACCTATCAGGTTACTAAATGTCGCAAAATGGCTACCTTTTGTCGATGTTTGTCCATGCTGCATTTATCTCATATTCAATTAATAACAGTAGCTTTGCTGCTTTAAAAAAGTGAGATTATGAAGAGTACATTTAAAATTCTCTTTTATCTGAAAAGAGGTGCTATCAGGGCAAATGGTTGTGCCCTTATCATGGGACGTATAACAGTGGACGGTGTAGGAACTCAATTCAGCACCAAGTTAGAGGTAAAACCGGAAGAATGGGACACAAAGGCAAACCGGGCAACCGGACGTAGCAATGCCAATAAACAAGTAAATTCCTTGTTGGAGGAAATAAAGGCATCTTTGCATAATATCTACCATGAAATGCAAAGACGGGATAACTATGTAACTGCCGAAAAAGTAAAGAATGAATTTTTAGGAATAGCCGAGAACCACGAAACACTATTAGCTTTGTTTGCGAAGCATAACGCCGATGTAGAAAAGTTGGTAGGCATCAGCAAGACTGCTGCAACCTTGCAAAAATACAAAGTCACCTATAATCATATGCAGTCTTTCCTTAAAGATAAGTATAACGTATCGGATATTTCCCTGAAAAAAATAACTCTGATGTTCATAAATGACTTCGAGGTTTATCTAATGACTACCTGCAAATGTGGCGCAAATACAACAGCTAAGTTTATGCAGTTCTTTAAGCGTATCATTCTGATAGCCCGTAATAATGGTTTATTGGTTGGCGACCCATTCGCAAACTATAAAATCCGTTTGAAAAAAGTTGATAGAGGATATTTGACTGATGAAGAAATAACTAAAATCCTAAAAAAGAAGTTCGTATCTGAAAGATTGGAACACGTCCGGGATATTTTTATTTTCTCCTGCTTCACAGGGCTTGCCTATATAGATGTAAAGAACCTGACACAAGAAAACATACGCACGTCTTTCGATGGCAACCTTTGGATTATGACAAAGCGTCAGAAAACCGATATTAAGGTAGATGTCCCTTTACTTAAAATCCCTAAGATGATTTTAGATAAGTATAAAGATAAACTGCCTAACGGTTTGCTGTTGCCTATTTTAAGCAATCAAAAGATGAACTCGTATTTGAAAGAAATTGGCGATGTCTGCGGAATACGAAAGAACCTTACATTTCATCTCGCAAGGCATACATTTGCCACCACAACTACACTTGCAAAAGGTGTGCCTATTGAAACGGTTTCCAAAATGTTAGGACACACAAATATTGAAACAACCCAAATTTATGCCCGCATTACTAATAGTAAAATAAGTAATGACATGAAAGGTTTATCAGGCAAGTTTACAGGTGTGGAAAAAATCTATGAAGAAGCAAATTATTAACTCTATATGGAACTTGTCACATACTGTGATAAGTTCCATATTCCCGCATATTAATTCATAAAACAATAATTCTATGGACTTACAAATCATTCAAAGCAAAATTTACGAAATCAGGGGTTGCCGGGTCATGCTCGATAGTGACCTTGCGGCACTTTATCAAGTAAAAACAAAAGCCTTGAAACAGGCTGTCAAACGTAATATTGAACGTTTCCCGGAAGATTTTATGTTTGAACTGACAAAGGAAGAAGTCGAATGTTTAAGGTCACAAATTGTGACCTTAAAGAATAATCCCGATGAAACGGAAGAAGAAACCAGTTCAAAACGTGGTAAGCATACTAAATATTTGCCCTATGTTTTCACGCAAGAGGGAGTAGCCGCCCTGTCCGGTGTACTGCGCAGCCCTATTGCCATACAGGTGAATATTTCTATCATGCGGGCATTTGTAGCCTTGCGTCAAATGATTACAGGTTATCAGGAGTTACTAAAGCGCATTGAAGAACTGGAGGAAAGTACGGATGCACAATTCAGCGAGGTTTACCAAGCACTGACTCAGTTACTAAGCAAGCCCGAACCGAAGCCAAGCAAACCGATAGGATATAGAACCTATGACGAATAACAGTTTAAGGTATTCGGTTGTCTAAGGGGTGTCACCAGTGATACCCCTTTTCAGTTCCCTAAAGTAATGTATCTCAATCACAAATTTTAGCAAAGTTACAGCCCGGCGGGGACAAATACCAAATCCGTACCGCCGTTCCGGTTTTCTAAAAAATCTCCACACCTACGGGTTGTATTTTTTGAAAAGATATGGTTGAAGTCCCCGCCAAACTGTGGGTGTCCGGCAAAATTTCTTATTGTTTAATTTAAAATTCAGTAGTCATGAAAACAACAGAATTTACCATGCCGGAAATCACTATCTCTTATAAAGACAATGTAAAAGCATCCGAAAGGGTGAAAATACTCTCATCCCAAACGTCTTATTCCTACTTGAAACCTTTTTATACGGAATGTATGGAACACCACGAAGAAAGCTATGTAATGTTCCTTAATCGGGCTAACAAGGCTTTGGGCGTTTCCCTTATCTCTAAAGGCGGCATGGCTGAAACGGTTATGGACGTGAAAATCATCCTGCAAACCGCCTTAAAAGTACATGCTTCGGGCATAATCCTCTCACATAACCACCCATCGGGCAATCTACGTCCGAGCGAACCGGACAAACAAATCACCTCAAAAATAAAAGAAGCCTGCAAGATTTTGGATTTACACCTGTTAGACCATATCATCCTGACAGAAGAAAGTTATTACAGCTTTACGGACGAGGGGCTTATCTAAGCCCTTTTTTTACTCTCTCATTACCCAATACAAAAAGCCTGATGGCTTTTGTTTCTATCCTCTCAAACAAGAGAAAAATTTTCCCTAAAACTGATTGGAACATTGTCAAAGGTATATCCGTGCCTGTTACTGTTCAAATTATTTTTTAGAAATCTCCACACCTGCGGGTAGTATTTCATAAATAATAATTTGCCCTGTACCATTCCCGAACCTTTGAAAAGACAATGTTCCCATTCAGTTAAAGGAAAAATTTATGTGGTGGGCGACAAGCGATGTAAACAATTAAAATTCAAAAGTCATGGAAGCAGTAACATTATCAGAAGCAAGAGTTTATGTAGGCACATACGCCCGGTATAACAACGGTTCACTTTTCGGCAAGTGGTTAGACCTGTCCGACTATTCGGATAAGGACGAATTTTCGGAAGCGTGCCGGGAAATTCACAAGGACGAGCAAGACCCGGAATATATGTTTCAGGATTACGAGAATGTACCCGAAAGCCTGATTTCCGAAAGCTGGTTGTCTGATAAGTTCTTTGAAGTGCGGGATGCCATCGAGAAACTAAGCGAAACCGAGCAGGAAGCGTTTTTCGTATGGTGCGACCACCACAACAGCGATAT
>JAKVKZ010000085.1 GCA_022484565.1 Muribaculaceae bacterium | reverse complement strand
GTTTGACCAATACGACATCAATCGGCGAAGTCTTATTCGGTATGCTTCGCGCAGAAACAGGAAAGAGAAAGTGAAACAAATTATTGATACGATATAGAAGCACTCGATAGAGGGTCGCACTTAAATTAAAATCAATAGAGGCACTACATGATGAAATGCGGTGCCTCTTTGTTAGTGCTTAATGCAAAGATGATTACTTTCTCTTTGAAGATTTCTTGCTGGATTTTTTGCTTGTTTTCTTCTTGGAAGTGCTCTTCTTTGTGGTGGTCTTTGTTGTTGTGGTGGTGGTTGTTGTGGTCTGTGTTACTGCTGGAGCAACATATTTGCTGAACAACATACCAGTCTTCATGCCATCGAAACTCTTTGCGAGTGAAGAGATTGTGCCGAGTGTGCCGGTTGAGGATATTTTGCCGAGCTGGCCCATCACGCTAAGAAGTTTGGAACTGTCGAAAGTGATTGAGAGGTTGTCGCCGTCGAACTGTGCATAACCGGTGACTTTGGCAGTGCCCTGAACGAAACCGAAGATGATTTTGGAACCATCGATGGTGTAGGTGCCTGATGTGCTGGCATTGCCGTCCTTGTAAGTGGTGAACTGGCCGTCCTCGGTGAATGTAATCATATATTTGCCAGCTACGATGCCACCTTTGGCAAACTGCTGAGCGAGTTTCTGCTCAAGAGCGGAGGAAGCTATTTTGCCGCCGGCCTGCTTGAGCAAATCGCTGCTTTCAAATATCATTGAAGGCTGCTGATAGCTCCATGTGCCTACTAAAGACTCTTTTGAGACATTGTTTTTGCCGGAAAGAACAGATGAAAGAGTGCCACCTGCCTGACCTAATACTTTTCCAAGACTACCAAGATCAATTTGTGCGCTTGCGCTTGCACTCATCATGAGCATAGCGCCCAGGATGAATAATAATGACTTTCTCATTTCTTTATTAGAATATTATGATTTTTTTAAAATTGTGCAAAAGTAATGATAAAAATAGAATAACGGATTAATTTTTGCAAGAATTATGCACTAAAGTTTTGAATGTGTGGCGAAAGCGGATAAATTAATGACGGGTGGCTTGATTACAATCTGAATTTGCTTATTTTTGCAATTGAAATGATTGGAATTGTCCCGCAAAAGAAATTGCGATGATGCAATGTGGCAGTTCTGAATGAATTTCGCCGCAAGAGATTACTAATTGAGATGACTTTATGAAATTTTGGTTTATTCCTATTTTGCTCATTCCATTTATCGGGCAATATTATGTGTGCCTGAGGACTTGGAATGTGCTGCCATTGCCGACTGCTTTGCGCATTGTGGTGATGATATTGATGACATTGACGTTCGCAGCCTTTTTCTTCACATTCTTCGGACAACTCGACCGACTTCCTTTCCGCGTGGCTGCATCAACGTATCAGATAAGCACTTCGTGGATATTTATTATGCTTTATCTGGCGATTCTGTTTCTTTTGCTCGACGCTGGCAGGCTTCTGCACATAGTTCCCGACGAATGGATGCACAGCAGCTTGAAAGGAAGCATTTTCGTGGCTGGAATAATAACCGCAGTGTTCACCTACGGATATTTCAATTATAACGCGAAGCGGCGCATACCGATGACTATCGAGACCAGCAAGTCGCTCGTGCGGCCTTTGAAAATTGTGATGATGGCCGACCTGCATCTGGGCTATATCAACCGAAAGGATGATTTTCACAAATGGGTGGATATGGTGAACGCCGAGCATCCCGATTTGATTCTTATCGGCGGCGACATTGTTGACCACGGCATCCGGGCTGTGCTATACCAAGATATGGCGAGTGAATTTCACCGGCTGAAGGCTCCGATTTATGCCTGCCTCGGCAATCACGAATACTATTCCGACAATGTGGGCTGCGAGAAATTTTATGCTGCGGCTGGGGTTCACCTTCTCCGCGACAACCAGGCAATAGTTGACGGAATAAGGATTATCGGCCGTGACGACCGCACAAATCAGAGGCGCAAAGAGGTGTCGGAGTTGGTGGGCGGAGACAACCAATATTTCACCATTCTCCTTGACCATCAGCCATATCATCTTGAAGATGCTGAGCGGGCAGGCATTGATTTCCAGTTCAGCGGCCACACGCATTACGGCCAGCTGTGGCCAGTGTCGTGGATAGAGGATGCAATGTATGAGGATGCTTTCGGGCCATATCGGCTGGGCAGTACACAATACTACGTGACGAGCGGCCTGGGAATTTGGGGCGCGAAATTCAGAATCGGCACACGGTCGGAATATTTAGTGGTGGAGATAAAGAATAAGGGGAAATGAGATTTCGGAGAAGCAAATGCTTACGTGCCAGCATGATTTGTTCGCCCATCAACTCCAGATTTCGGGTCAAGGGGCGCGGCATAACCTTACCAAATGTCTTTCTGCTCATAGCAAATGTTTATTGTAAGATGCAAAAATCGGCGAAATTGTTTATTACAACAAACATTTTGGAATTTTTCTGAGATTCAGCAACGTTTCCAATGGTACAGACACAATAGAAGCAATTGCCTACAAGTGACTACAAGACGGCAAAGGGGCAATCCTGAAAAAATGAGATAAAAGCAGTGCGAAGGCTACCAAGTGTCGATTTCCAAATCGACGTTATCGGGCGAGAAAGTGTTGTGGCCCGTTGATGATGCAGGCTTTGACACTACAGGCCTAGGACGTTCGTATTTGGAGCCTTTCACGGGATAACTGCCGGGGAAAAAGCCCGGTTTGCTTTTTAGATGCTTCACATAAGAGTATAAATCATTCATCGCCTCATTGTTATCAAATAGCGAAATGATGTCGGTCAATAATGCCTTTCTAAGTTCAATTGGATTCATGGTTATTCTTCCTTTCTTTTTTCAAAAATATAGTTTATATGTACAAATATAGGAAAAAGAAACGGAAAAATCAAGGAAAATTTAAAAATAATTTAAATTTTGCGCTTACTGGACTGGATAGGGATAGGTGATGTCCCACAGAAAAAGAGCCTGAGGTGGCATGGAAGTGCCGGCTGCACAGCGGTCCTTGCACTCGATAATTTGGCAAAACTGCTCTACGTCAATCACATGGCGGCCAACATCAACGAGTGTGCCGACGATGGCGCGCACCATATTGCGCAGGAATCGGTCGGCAGTGACTGTGAACACCCATTGCTCGCCCTGACTGCTCCACTGGGCGAATGTGATGCGGCAATTATTGGTGGCAACGTCGGTGTGAAGCTTGCTGAAACTCGTGAAGTCGGTGTAGCAGAGCAATTTTGCGGCGGCCTCGTTCATGAGCGGGAAATCGAGATTGAAATGGCATTGCCAGCTTAATGGATAGAGGAAAGGCGACTTGGCGGTGTGGAGAAAATATTTGTAGGTGCGGCTTGTGGCATCGAACCGCGCATGAGCGTCGAGGGCAACGGGAAATATGGCAGCGACGGCAATGTCTGGGCCAAGCAGGCTGTTGAGCTGGCGGACGAGCAGCGCGGCATCGGCAACGGGAGATTCCAAATCGAAATGCGCATACATCACGCGGGCATTCACGCCCGCATCGGTGCGACCGGCAGCAGTGACTGGAACGTCAAGCCGGAGCACAGTGCGCATGGCGGCCTCTACAGCCGACTGCACAGTTATGGAATTAGGTTGAACCTGCCAACCGTGAAACTGCGCTCCACGGTAGGCAAGCCGCATGAAATAGCGCATCAGTCTTTTTCGAGATAAGTGTAGCCGTAAAGTCCTGAACGGTAATTGCTGACAAATTCACGACCCTCCTCAGGAGTGATTTTGCCCGACTTCATTGAGGCGGTAACCCAAGTCTCCACATTGCGGACGAGCTTTTTGGGGCTGTACTGCACATAGTCGAGCACTTCGGCAACCGTTTCGCCGTCGATGGTCTGGTCAATCTCGTAATGGTCCTTATATACGTTGATATGCACGGCATTGGTGTCGCCGAACAGGTTGTGCATGTCGCCGAGAATTTCCTGATAAGCGCCGACGAGGAACACGCCGAGGTAATAGGAATCATTGTTCTTGAGCGGATGCACAGGGAGCGAGGAGGCAGTTCCGTGATTGGAAATGAAGTTTGCCACCTTGCCGTCGCTGTCGCAAGTGATGTCCTGAATGGTAGCCATTTTCGACGGACGCTCGTCGAGGCGTGAAATTGGCATTATCGGGAACACTTGGTCGATGGCCCAAGAGTCGGGAAGCGACTGGAAAAGAGAGAAATTGCAGAAATATTTTTCGGGCAGCATCTTAGCCACCTTTTTCAGCTCGTCGGGAGCGTGCTTCATGTCGGAAGTGATTTCGCTCACGTCGCGGGCAATCGACCAGAAAAGTTTCTCAATCATGGCGCGGGTGCGCAGGTCGAGAAGTCCGAGGCTGAAAAGGTCGAGCGATTCCTCACGGATTTGGAGGGCATCGTGCCAGCTTTCAAAAAGGCGGGCCTGATTGAGTTTGTCCCAAATGTCGTAGAGTTCGCGGGCCAGTTCGTGGTCGTCGGGACTGATTACGTCCTCATCCTCGTTCCATTCAGGCAGGCCGGTGGTTTCGAGCACCTCAAAAATCAGCACCGAATGGTGTGCGGCAAGAGAGCGTCCCGACTCGGTGATTATGTTGGGCTGCTTCAGGTCGTTCTTCTCGCAGGCATCCACAAGAGTGGAAACGGAGTCGTTGACATACTCCTGAATGCTGTAGTTCATGCTGTTCTCGCTCGCGCTGCTGCGGGTGCCGTCGTAATCCACGCCAAGGCCACCGCCGATGTCGATGAAATCGATGTCGAAGCCCATTTTGGAGAGCTGCACATAGAATTGCGAAGCCTCGCGGAGGGCATTTTTGATAAGGCGTATTTTGGTGATTTGGCTGCCGATGTGGAAATGAATCAACTTCAGGCAGTCCTTCATCTTGCTTTTTTCGAGGAAATCAATGGCCTCGAGCAGTTCGCTGGAATTAAGTCCGAACTTGCTCTGGTCGCCGCCGCTGCCTTCCCATTTGCCACTTCCGCTGCTGGAAATTTTGATGCGGATTCCGATGTTCGGGCGGATTTTTATGCGCTTGGCCACGTCGGCAATCAGCTTCAGCTCGTTCATCTTTTCGACGACGAGATAAATCCTCCGGCCCATCTTCTGGGCAAGCAGGGCCAATTCTATGTAATTCTCATCCTTGTAGCCGTTGCAGATGATAAGCGAATTATCGGCAATGCCAGTGGCAAGCACGGCATGAAGCTCGGGCTTGGAACCCGCCTCCAGACCGACATTGAACTTATTGCCATGGCTGACAATTTCCTGCACGACCTGGCGCATCTGATTCACCTTGATGGGATAAATAATGAAATTTTCAGCCTGATAATTGTATTCCTCCGCCGCCTGCTTGAAGCAGTTGGTGATTTTTTCAATACGGTTGTTGAGAATATCGGGGAAACGCAGCAGTACGGGCGACGAAATGTCGCGCACCTGCAGCTCATCCATCACATCCTTAAGGTCAACAGCAGCGCAGTCCTCGCGGGGAGTGACCACCACATGACCTTTGTCGTTAATAGAGAAGTATTTCAAGCCCCAACCATTGATGTTGTAAAGCTCGGCGCTATCTTCAATGCGCCATTTCCTCATGTTTGTCGTAAGGCAAAAATTTAACTTAATTGAACAATAAAAACCTGATTCACAAAATTCGCACAAATTTAGATAATAAAACGAATAAGATGAAATAAATCACCTTAAATTTATTATCTTTGCATTGAAAATGCGAAAATAGGCTGCGGCTCGGAAAAAGAAATTAAAACTGCGTTTTATTTCGTTTTTCACTCGCCTTGCACTATCTTTGCACTCGAAAAAATGGAACAATGAATTATTAACCAATATAATTTTTAGTAATTATGGTAAATTATAAGGATCTAGGTCTCGTAAACACCCGCGCGATGTTTGCAAAAGCAGTTGATGGCGGCTATGCCATTCCTGCATTCAATTTCAATAATATGGAGCAGCTCCAGGCCATTATTCAAGCAGCCGCAGAGACAAAATCTCCAGTTATTCTCCAAGTTTCCAAAGGTGCCCGCAACTATGCCAACGCCACACTTCTGCGTTACATGGCTGAAGGTGCAGTAGAATATGCCAAAGAACTCGGATGGGCACACCCACAGATCGTGCTTCACCTCGACCACGGCGACAGCTTTGAACTTTGCAAATCATGCTGCGACATGGGCTTCTCATCAGTTATGATTGATGGCAGCGCACTTCCTTACGACGAAAACGTGGCTTTGACCAAGAAAGTTGTGGAATATGCCCACAAATTCGACGTAACAGTTGAAGGTGAACTCGGTGTTCTCGCAGGCGTTGAAGATGAAGTTTCCGCTGAGGAATCACACTACACACGTCCAGAGGAAGTTATCGACTTCACAAGCAAGACTGGCGTTGACAGCCTCGCTATCTCAATCGGCACATCACACGGCGCATATAAATTCAAACCAGAGCAGTGCACACGCGACCCGAAGACTGGCCGCCTCGTTCCACCGCCATTGGCATTCGATGTACTTGAAGAAATCGAGAAGAAACTTCCTGGTTTCCCAATCGTTCTTCACGGATCATCATCAGTTCCACAAGAAGAAGTTGACACAATCAACAAATATGGTGGCAAACTTCCTGATGCAGTTGGTATTCCTGAGGAGCAGCTCCGCAAGGCAGCCAAGAGCGCCGTTTGCAAAATCAACATCGACTCCGATAGCCGTCTGGCCATGACAGCCGCAGTTCGCAAGGTATTCGTTGAGAAACCAGGCGAATTCGACCCACGTAAATATCTTGGCCCAGCCCGCGACAACATGAAGAAACTTTACATGCACAAGATTCAATACGTTCTTGGCAGTGAAGGCAAAGCAGCTGATTGATAAGCTGACAATTCTTCGGAATAAATAATAAAGTGCCACTTTCCTGATGGGGAGTGGCACTTTTATTTTCAGTGAGGGAAGAATAACGGCAAATTAGCAACGAAGGCCGCGCTGTGGTTTATCTGCAAATCAATCGAATCAAGAACACAAAGATTGCCCTGCGTATTGGCGTTTTGCCATGCTGAATATTACGGAGATAGCGCAATCCGTCGTCATCTGTTTCGCTATATGACGAATCGGGCGAAAGTTCCTCGATGTTCATAATCTTTTTGATTTTTGTGCAAATCTAATGAGGCAACGCGAACGGTATGTTCACACGAATGGGGAATTGCGATTAAGAGTAAATTTGGCTGCAACTCATTTATTTGACTGTGGAATTTGAAAAGTGGCGGAAATTTTCTACATTTGCGAAAAGGTTAACGAAAGCAAGAATATGGAAAAGATGTCGAGAAGAAAGATGCTGAAACTGACGGCTACTGCCGCCGCTGGAGCAGCATTGCTGGGACTGCCCGCAACTGGCGCAGCACAAGAAAACGCACCAAAATCGGGCAAGAAGATGAAAATCATGGTGATAGGCGCTCACCCTGACGACCCTGAAACGGGATGCGGCGGCACTATGGCTCTGCTTGTAAAAGAGGGGCATGAGGTTGTGGCACTATATCTTACCCGTGGTGAGGCCGGAATTGAGGGCAAAACTCACGAAGAAGCCGCAAAAATCCGCGTGTCGGAGATTGAAAACGCCTGCAAAGTGACCGGCGTGAGGCCTAAATATCTGACGCAAATCGACGGAAACTCTGAAATCAACAAGGACAGATATAAAGAAATTCTTGCTGCCGTGAAAGAGGAAAATCCCGACGTGGTGCTGACCCATTGGCCAATCGACAGCCACCGAGACCACCGAATCTGCTCAGTGCTCACCTACGACGTGTGGCGGCAGATGGGACACAGCTTTGAGCTATACTATTACGAGGTGATGACTGGAGTGCAGACTCAGAATTTCCGCCCCGACAAGTTCGTGAACATCGACGCAGTGGAAGCCACGAAGGAAAAGGCCTGCTTTTGCCACGCAAGCCAAGGAATGGACGAGCTTTACACAAATTATCACCGTCCGATGGAGATTTTCAGAGGGATGCAGGCCGGCTGCAAATATGCCGAAGCTTTCATAACGCAGGACCAATCGAAAACGGGAATTTTTATGCCAAAATAAGGCTGTACAAATTAATTAGGCATTCCAATTTCCCTGCAAAATATTTTGATTGAATTTTTTGCCATGACACTCAAAAGAATCATTCTATGCTCTATGCTGGCTGCCGCGATTGTGGCAACTGGCGGCAATTATCAGGCATCCGCCGCATCAAAATCGACAGAAAGCTGTCCTGCCGACGCCGTGCTGCAAAGCAAGCGTCCAGAACCTGCAAAAAGGCTGTTCCGCTCAGCGGCGGTGGAAAAGGAAATCGTGATGATTCAGTCGAAGCTGAAGAATGCGAAGTTGGCGTGGATGTTCGCCAACTGCTTCCCTAACACGCTCGACACCACAGTGCATTTCGCCACCGATGAGAACGGCAATCCCGACACTTTCGTCTATACGGGCGACATCCACGCCATGTGGCTGCGCGATTCGGGTGCGCAGGTGTGGCCTTATGTGAAATTCGCCAAGAGCGACAAAAAGTTGCAGGCATTGATTGCCGGAGTAATCAACCGACAGATGCGCTGCATCAACATCGACCCCTACGCCAATGCTTTCAATATCGGCCCTACCGGCAGCGAATGGGACAAGGACGATACCGACATGAAGCCCGAACTGCATGAGCGCAAATGGGAAATCGACTCGCTGTGCTATCCGCTGCGCCTTGCCTACGAATATTGGCTCGTCACCGGCGATACTTCAGTTTTCGGCGATGAGTGGCTCAAAGCCGTGCGCAATATCTTGAAGACCTTCAAGGAGCAGCAGCGCAAGGACGGACTTGGCCCGTATCATTTCCTCCGCGTCACCGACCGCGCCATGGACACTATGACCAACGGCGGATGGGGCAATCCCACAAAGCCTGTCGGACTGATAGCTTCGGCTTTCCGCCCATCTGACGACGCCACCACTTTCCTTTATCTTGTGCCGTCGAATTTCTTTGCAGTGTCAGTGCTGCACAAGGCTGCCGAGATTCTCACCAAGGTGAACCATCGCGCCGACATTGCAGCTGAATGCACGTCGCTCGCAGATGAAGTTGAGGGAGCATTGCAGAAATATGCCGTTTACAATCATCCGAAATACGGCAAAATCTATGCTTTCGAGGTTGACGGTTTCGGTAACAAACTGCTTATTGACGATGCCAACGCCCCAAGCCTGCTGTCGCTGCCATATCTTTGCGGAATTGATGTCAACGACGCTGTGTATCAGAACACACGGCATTTCGTGTGGAGCAGCGACAACCCATATTTTTTCAGCGGTAAGGCGGCTGAAGGCATTGGCGGACCGCACATCGGCTACGACATGATTTGGCCCATGAGCATAATGATGCGGGCTTTGACTTCGACCGACGACAACGAAATAAAATGGTGCGTGGCGACATTGCTGAAAACTGATGCCGGCACCGGCTTTATGCACGAATCTTTCAACAAGGACTATGCCAGCCAGTACACCCGCAGCTGGTTTGCGTGGGCAAACACCCTTTTCGGAGAATTAATCGTGAAACTTGCCGACGATGGCAAGATAGACCTGCTAAATTCCATCCCTCAATAATGCGTAGAGGCAAAAACTGCGTAAATACGCAAAAATTTCCTCTAAATTTCCGCTTTACCATCACAAAAGGCGCAAATCAGGATTGAAATTGCTATTTCGCTAATAATATGGCAAATAAAATGCCATTTTTCTGAAAATTTCAGGCAAAATTTATCCGAAATTAAAATAAAGTCATAACTTTGCAGGCAGAAAATGCGTATTTACGCAAAAATTTCCTCTAAAATATGGAGATAAATAGAGATACATATTTAAAGGCGTTGCTCGACAGCCGTCATAACAATTTAATAAAAGTGATCACCGGGCTTCGGCGAGTGGGAAAGTCGTACACGTTATTCACCATCTTTAAGCGAAAGCTCATTGCTGATGGAGTGGATGAAAACCACATCATCGAAATGGCATTTGATGACTACGCCAACAGGGAATACCGCAATCCCGACAAATTTTTCAGCTATGTGAAGAGCCGGATAACGGATAAAGGCATGTACTATATTTTGCTCGACGAGGTGCAGATGCTTGATGAGTTTGTGGATGTCCTCAACGGCTTTCTGCATATCGGGAATGTTGACGTTTACATCACCGGCAGCAATGCAAAATTCCTGTCGAAGGATATTGTGACCGAATTCCGCGGACGCGGCACCCAAATACGCATCAATCCCCTCACATTCCGTGAATTCATGTCGGTTTATGCCGGCGACGCATTCCATGGCTGGACGGAGTATATCCAATATGGAGGATTGCCTATGGTGGTGCTGGCGGAAACGCCTGAACGAAAGGCTGCAATACTGAAGGAACTTGTGGATGAATTGTACATAAGCGACATTCTCAACCGCAACAGGATAAAAAACGATGCCGAACTTTCCGACCTTTTCAGAATAATCGCGTCGAATATCGGTGCTTTGACCAATCCGATGAAATTGTCAAACACGTTCAAGAGCGAAAAGCACGTGGACATTAAGTCCGAAACCATCAACCGCTATATTGAATATTTCAAAGATTCATTTTTAATTGAAGAATCCACGCGGTTCGACATAAAGGGCAAGAAATACATCAATACTCCCCACAAATATTATTTCAACGATGTGGGCCTGCGGAATTCCGTGCTTAATTTCCGCCAAGTAGAGCCAACACACTTGATGGAAAACATCATCTACAATGAACTGCGTGCCCGTGGATTTTCAGTGGATGTGGGCGATGTGGTGGTGAATTCCAAATTATCCGAGGGTAAAAGCCAGCGCAAGCACCTTGAAGTGGATTTCGTCTGCAATTCAGGATTTCGGCGTTATTACATACAGTCAGCACTGGAATTGCCCACCGAGGAAAAACGCCAGCAGGAACTTAATTCGCTGCTCAGCATTAAGGATGGATTCCGCAAAATCATCATTGTCGGTGGAATTGCTCCCACATATCAGGATGAAAACGGTGTGCTGATGCTGAATGTTTTTGACTTTTTGCTGAAAGAAAACAGTCTTGAAGCGTAGAGGCTAAAATTGCGTATTTACGCAAAAATTTCCTCTAAAATCAATTTGAGGGTGTGTCAAAACGATGCATCCTCTTTTAATATATATGGCAATTTTCATTAATTAGATAATTATACTTTATGCAGCTTTATTTTCAGAGAATTGGCAAAATGAAGTTCTATAGAGGT
>JAKVKZ010000084.1 GCA_022484565.1 Muribaculaceae bacterium | reverse complement strand
CTTTAGGAAATAGCAAAGCCCTGGCTTGAGAAAGTCGGGGCTTTGTGCTTAATAATAGAGGGTGCGCCGTTTTGACACACCCTCTTACTATAAAATAGTTGGTGAGTTTTTAAATAATCAGGCTCTCCTTCTGAACTGCTTATGAATCAAAGGAGAGCCTCAAGCCATTTGGCTTTATATAGTGGGAATGTGTCTATTCGTTTGCCTGCAATTCCTTTATTTGCTCAATTATTTCATTGGCTCTGCGCTGTGTGCCACGATACATTATTGCCCCTCCTATTCCGCCTGCGATGGCACCCACAGCCATTCCAATCATCACAGGCACATTATTGGAATCTTGCGCCACTTCCATATAGAACCACGACAGCCATATAATTACGAAAGGTATGCTGAACCTGAGCCAAACGGCATGGAGGTGCTTCATCCTCATGATTTTGTTGCTCACTTCTATCAGGTTGCCCTCCATCAGATCATTGGCGCGGACATCCTTGTGCGAATAATAAGTGTAAACGATGGCTGCCAAGAAGAATATGGCTGTGACGATGACGAATGCCCACGACATTCCAAGCATGTACCTGCACACGCCTCCGCAATATGGTATGCCGATTAAGGCTATTATGCATATCATCCATGCATCGCGGTTGAGTTTACTTACTTTTGTCTTCATTGCCTGGCGCATAAGGCGTTCGTTGACTATCGTTTCCTTGTCCAATTTGCTCTTCAGTTCTGAAAGTTGCGCTTTCATCTGCTCTATTTCAGCAATATCAATATTACTTTCCATTTTCAACTTGATTTTAATTGTTCGACATGTTTTTTAAACTCTCCTTAATCCGGAACAAACGGACTGCCACATTCTTGGCCGTGATACCCACAATTGCGGCGATTTCATCATAACTGATGTTTTCAAGCCAAAGCAGCACGATTGCTTTGTCGAAAGGTTGCAAGCGGTTTATCCTGTCGTGCAGCAGCCTAACCTGCCTGCTCCCCTCATCCTTGTCGTCGAATAGGTCGATGTCCACGCTTAACGGCACTGTCGTCAACTTTTTCTTTCTTTTGTCAGAGATGCAGGTGTTTAAGGCGACGCGGTAAATCCAAGTGCGTACATTGCTTTGTTCCCTGAATGTGCCGATGCCTTTCCAAAGGTTGATTAGCACCTCCTGGAACAGGTCGTTCACCTCCTCGGAATCTTTCGAGAACATATAGCACACAGTGTAGATGGTGCTTTTGTTCTCTCTCACGATTTGCGCAAATTCTGTTTGTAGCTTATCCATTTGTTCTTTTTTAATTTCTGCACTTTAGACGCAGCCAATGTCGAATTAATTACACTTTGCCTCAAAAATAATTGTTTTTTGCGATTGTTGCCCTATTATCACATCGTTTCTTTATTCAGCCGTTAAACTTGCATCTGTTTCCTGCATCTAATTTTATGAAAAGCCATAAGTCGAACATTAAAACGATAGAGTTATGAAAAAGTTAATTGCATCTGTTATTCTGATGTTGGCCTGTTTTTGCTTCAGTGCTTCAGCGCAACCTGGACATTACCGCCATAATCGCCCTTATCGCGGTTACTATCCGCGCACTGAATGTCGTGCTTACAACAGAAATTACCACCCGCGCTATGTAGCTCCACCAGCACGCAGAATGCCGGTTGTTTATGGCAACCATCATCTGTGGTATGGCGAAGGACGTTACTACCGCATGTGCGGAAATTCCCGCTATTCAGTTGTTCTACCTCCAATTGGACTTCAGATTGGCAGTTTGTACCGCCCTGTAGTTTACCGCGACGGAGGCCGCACGTATTACATTGAAAATGGTGTGATTTATAACCGCATAAGTTATGGGCGAGGCTACTGCTACAGAGTAGTCCGCTATCGATAGCCCCAGTAATCGTTAAATTGATATGTATTTGGTGCAGGAAGTCACTCGGTTGGCTTCCTGCCGTTTTTCACCCGCTATTCTTTGGAAAGTCCTCTGTACACCGCCATCAGTTTATCCACACATGAGCGGTAGGATGTGTTGGCAAGCGCGAACTTCCGGCACCTGTCGGAATATGGCTTCCGCCCGTCGGCACCAAGCCGGTAAAGCATGTCGATGCCTTTGGCGAAGTCGTTCACATCCTTCAATTTTGCGCAATATCCTGTTCCTTGATTCTTAACCACATCCATTGCCGTGCCTACCTCAAATGCCACTACTGGCGTGCCGCACGACATTGCCTGATTCACCATCATTGGCCCGGCATCAAACACGGGAGGACTTAGGTACACATCGGCCAAGGCATACAGTTCAGGCAGAACGCTGAAATCGACATAGCCGAAATTTTGATAATCAAATCGGATATTGCCACTTATCTCTTCCGACGGATGCCCCGCACTCACAATCATCACCTCGTCACGCTGCTGCGGAGTAAGCGCCTCGTACCAGATGCCCAAGGCCTGCATCAGATATTTCATGCCTTTTGTGGCAGTTGACAGATATTGCGAGCCGAAAAATGCAATGAATTTCTTTGTCGCCGGAATTCCGTATTTTAGCCGCAGTTCACTGCGGTCAAGAGGCCGGAATTGCTCATCATTGATGGCAAGCAATATATCTTCTATCCTATGGCCTGCTGTGAGTGAACTTTTGGCATAGAATCTTTCGCGCATAAAGGAATTCATGAAAAATACCGGCTTGATTTTTGAATACACCTGCTCCCTGTATTCCATGTTCTGGCGAGTGAAATCCGTCGGATTTTCCGATTTCCATGCTTTGCATTTTCCGCAACGATGCTGATAGCCGTCACAATCCACCGGGAAATGGCAACCGCCCGTCATCGGAGAATAATCTACGGGTATCATGAACATCGGCGTGTGCTGCTGCTCATAAATGGCATCAAGCGTAGCTGCGCTGATTAGTTTGTTCCAGAAAAGCACCATCACAAGGTCGTATTGCTTGCGGATTCGGCTCAGCACCATCCACGTAGGCACAGGCGGCTCCTTATCATTCTTATAGAAGAAGCTGAAGCCGTCAAGCGGATGTTGCCGTTTGAACGAACCTTGCCGCAACTGCCCCCACAGTTTCCGCAGATACAGCAATGCCGACCGGCGGCGGTTGAGCACACTAATCAGTTCAGGATGCCCGCCCACTGGCTTGCGCGTAAGGAAATCAATATCATATCCCTGCTGCTTGAATGCCATGTAATAGTCCCAGCCAAGTATGGCGGAGCCTTTCAGCGGATTCAGTGCGGAGATGAAAAGTATTCTCGGTTTGGCGTTTGATGCTGTCTTCGTCATTTTATCTCCGAATTGATTATTGCAGCCGAAATGGTGCTTTGCAGTATGTGCATGGCATAAAATGTCCGCACGCAGTTGCACACATGCTCTATTTCGCCGAATGTCAAATCATAGAACAGCGGTAGCCGCACAAGGCAATCGGCGTACCTGTCGCAGCAAGGCAGTTCCTCGCCATCGTACAAGTGCTTATAGAACGGGCTTTTGTGCAGACTTAGATAATGGTACACTGCCTGCACTCCGTTACTCTTCAGATAGGCTATCAATGCCGTCCGCTCCTCAAGGCTTCCGCACACCATATAAAATATATGCGCATTAAGCGTGGCATAATCGGGAATTACGGGCAATGCAAAGCAGGCTGATTTTTCCAATGGCTTGAGCGTCGTGTAATATTTGTTCCAAAGCGCTTTCCGCCTTGCCTGCACGTCGTCGATTGATTTCAGTTGTGCATACAGGAATGCGGCCGTTATGTCCGAAGGCAGAAATGAACTGCCTGTGTCCATCCATCCGTATTTATTGACTTCTCCACGGTAGAATTGCGCACGGTTGGTGCCTTTTTCCCAAAGAATTTCGGCACGTTTCATAAAATGCTCATTGTTGATGACTACCATCCCGCCTTCTCCCGATGTTATGTTTTTCGTCTCATGGAATGAGAATGTTGCCAAATCCCCTATGCTTCCCAGCGGACGGCCCTTATAATATGAATCTATCGCCTGCGCGGCATCTTCCACCACAAGCAGCTTATGCCGCTTCGCTATGTCGAGAATTTTGTCCATGTCGCAGGCTACACCAGCATAGTGGACTGCCACAATCACTTTTGTCCTTGCCGTGATGAGCGGTTCTATCGCATCGGCATCAATGTCGGGCTGGTCGCTGCGACTGTCGGCAAACACTATCTTTGCCCCTTGCCTAACAAAAGCCAATGCCGTGGACACAAACGTGTACGAAGGCATTATCACCTCATCTCCGGCACTTATGTCACACAGCATGGCGCACATTTCCAGCGCGTCGGTGCATGAGGTTGTGAGAAGCACTTTTTTGAAGCCGTATTTCTCTTGAAGCGACTTTTGGCATTTCTTCGTGAAATCGCCGTTGCCTGAAATTCCTCCGCCAAGCACCGCCTGACGTATGTAATTCAGTTCATCACCGCATAGATGTGGTTTATTGAAAGTTATCATAATGTTTTATCTTAGGTTTTTTTTATAATAGTTGCAGCAGAATTTTCTGTCGGAGCGGTAAATGAAGTACCCGCTCCTGTCGCCGCTGCATTTCACATTTTTCATTTCCACTCCTGTGTATCCCGCGCTTACTATCTCCGGGAAATCATCCTTATGGTCGATGAATGGCTTCACGTATTCCCTCTCTTTGCAAAGGAAATACACGCCTGAAAAGTTATGTGTGCAAACTTCAGCTGGAGGCGTGAATTGTCCAAGTGCCACGTCAATCACTCCTTTCAGATAATCATAGCCAGTCGAGAGTTCCACAAGGTCAGAGCCAATAAAGTCGCCTCCCATTCGGGCACCTATCTCAATCACGTAGATTTGTCCGTCGTCGGTTATTTTCAGTTCGGAATGGGCAGCGCCAAAGCTGTGGCCAAGTGCGCTTAGGGCATCCGTCACAATGTCTTTCACCCGTTTTTGGGTGTCATCGTCGAGCGTAGTCGGTTGATGGTGCTCCAATTCCACAAAATACGGGAATCCAGTCGTTACCTTGTCGGTAATTTGCAGTATATAGTGCTTGCCCTTCCACGATATGCTTTCCACGCTGATTTCACGACCTTCTATATAACTTTCCACAATGGCCTTTTTCTCGAATGAGAATGCTTTGGCCCTTTCCACGGCCTCTTCCATCTTGTCCGCGCTGTCCACGAGCTGCACTCCCAGACTTCCCGACCTGTCGGTTGGCTTAACAATCAGCGGATATTTCAGATGCTTCAATGGCAAGTCCGTAAACCGCTCCACTTTGCGAAAAAAAACCGGCGATGGAATGTTGTTTTCTTGAAAGCAGTGGCGCATTTGATATTTGTTTGTCGCGAGCACCGCAACGCTTTCATCATCGGATATAAGCCCTAACCGCGTGGCCACATGGTCAACTGTGGTCACGGCCACATCCGATGCTATTGTGCAGATGCCGTCGATTTGCAATTCTCGGCACACACTAAGTATTTCGTCTTTTTCAGTAACTGAAATTGGATAGAAGCGAGTGGCATAGTCCTTACACACCGCCTTGTCGCGCCATGCAAAACAATAAACTTCCAAATTCTCAAGCAATGCCTTCCGCACCAACGGCAATTGCAGATAACTCGCGCCTATCACGGCAAGTTTCTTTTTCTTCATTTTGAAATTTCATCTGTTTTTCTCCATCAGCCGCAGGACACTTTCGTAAGCTCATCATCTCACACCTCCGCGTTGACAGAGAATATAACAATTCCCGAATCTTTTTTATGATACCTTTCAAGGTAAATTCACAAGATTCATAATAATTGCATCATCCCTGCAATTATTTTTACTATTTTTTCAGATAGTTGTTTATTTCTTTTGCAAGCAGCCTTTTGGCTCTTAAAAATTGAGATGCTGATGTGCTTTCCGATATTTTCAGCGCCTTTCCTATCTCCTTATGGCTATATCCGTCGATAACGTACATGTTGAATACTGTCCTGTAGCCTGCGGGCAGTTTGGCTATCATTCCCATCAGCACTGTTTCCGAAATCTGCGACACTTCTTCCTCGTCAGGTATTTCTTCCGTCTCCTGCTCAATAGTGATGTAATCGTTCATCGTCTTGTTTTTCCTCAAATAAAGCAACGATTCATTTATGAATAATCTGCTCAGCCAGGCTCTTAATGAACCCTCTCCACGCCATGTGAATTTGCCGAATTTGTCGAATGCCTGAATAAATCCGTCTTGAAGCAAATCCTTTGCCTCTTCATTGTCGGTGACGTAACGCATGATTAGTCCGAGCATAATTCCCCCGAACATTTCATAAAGCTCCTTGCGGGCTTTATTGTCTCCCTTTCTGCATCCTTGTTCTATCTCACGCTCCGTCATCTTCAGGGTATCAATAAGTGAACTTCAGTCCGAAGTTAAGGTTAACCACCGCCTTGTTGTTTGTCACGTAGGTTTCCACATCATCCCTGTTTCCCCAGAAATAACTTACTCCGGGTTCTGCGAATATGGCGGTATGGGGCGATAGCTTATATTGGCATCCTATGGCTGTCGTCACCCCGAATTGCAACTTGTGTATTGAGAAACTCTCATTCCCGTATCGCGCCGAGATGCACTTTTCAGCTTCTATTCCGTTCGACCAATATGCCGAGAATCCGCCTCGATTGAAGAAATGCAGATTCACTCTCAATGGTATTCCCAGATAATGCACATGTTGCTTGAAAGCATCTCTCAGACTTTCATCGGCGGCTTCCGAATAAAGGTACATATAGGTGATGCCCGCCTGCATGCTCAGAAAATCATTAAACTGCTTCCCAGCAAGCAGTGAAATCCTCAATGGCGGACTATGGTGCAGTTTCACCCTTGTCAAGCCTATCATGAACCTTGATGTGCCGTCATCGGGCATGTACACCGAATTTGCGAGAAAACTGTTGTTCAGGGCAAGCCCATCGTTAGCCGCATTCTCATTCTTGTCCGCACCGCCTATCCCGCCAACTCTCACTTCAGTTGACCAGCCTCCTTTGCCATGCTTTTTCTGCATTGGTTCATAGGCATAAAGCGGTTCATCAGTGTATTCCTTGCTCTGATGCTGCACATCTTGCTTCTTGGTCTCTTCCTTTTCGTTTGCTATATTTTTATCATTCTCATTAGCAGCTTCTTTCACTTTTTCCTGCTCTTTCTTATCGCCGCTTTTCGCGTTTTCCAATTGTGCCACTTCATTATTTGCCACTTTCGTTGTGTTTCCGGCACTTGCGGCTGCCATTTCAGCGTGTTTTTCCACCGATGCTGCCATCGTGTTCCTGTAATTGGTTGCAGGTTGCGGTTTTTCCTGTGTCTGTTTAGTTTGTTCCTGTTGCTCGTTTCCAGCATTCCCCTTCGGCGTAACGGTTTCAGCCACTTTCACCTGCTTCAAATCCACTCCAGCCTTTTCGGCTGAATTGTGTAGCAGCAGAAACAGACAGGCAAGCACGGCTACGAGAGCGGCTATCCCAGCCACTCTCATCCACCGGCTCTTTGTCGAAATTGCATTATGCCCTTTCTCTTTTTGCCGAAGCAGGGCATCCAAGCCATTCCATCCATCCTTGGGTAATGGCTCGGAATGGTTGCCCAATTTGCTCTTTATCGGCAAAAGCCATTTATCATCCTTATAAGCAGTTCCCATTATTTCTTGCGGTTAATCTTGCAGCATAAGTCCGGAATGTGCCTCTTGTTCATCATTAGTTGTCTCGCTTTTCTGCAAATATTTAACGTCGATATAAATATCTTTATTATACTCCTTCATTTCCTGTCTGATTTCCTCCAGAATGCCGCTCACATCAAAGCCCATGTAATAGGAGGAAATTTGCAGACCTTTGTAATCGTACATCATTTCCGAAGTCGTAGTTGTGGCATTGTCACCGTTGGCGTTGTGCCGCAATTCAAGTTTCAGCGTATCCGGCTCCATGTCGTCGCTGCTGTGTACATATCCCTTATCCTTAGCGTAGCAAAGCGTGAAGTAATGTGCCTTTCCGCCTTGGGCCAATAGACTCATGTCGTAATTGCACGCGCACATCAGATATTGCTCTCCCACCATTTTTATCGGGCTGAATTCTATCACAGGGTCTTTTTTCACTGAATCGAGCTGGCTTTCCGTAGCTGCCGATTCCACTGCGCGGTCCAATATTTCCGGCTCGCCTATCAGCACTATCCTGTATATGTCCTGCGTTGCAGTCGATATGTCTTCCTCAACCATGAAGTTTATCAGCACAAAATGCTTTTGGGTCGTGGGAATGACGCTGCTTTCAAAACCGCAAACATACGTTTCTTCGCTGCCTATGAATTCCACTGTCCCGTCATTCTTCGGCTGCATTATCGCAAAGTCGGAATATACCGTTCCCTCATCTGTGTAATCTTCACCGTCATTCGTGCTGCACGACATGAAAATAAGCAATGCTATTATCAGCAGAATTGCCATGTACACAACTGCCTTGATGTTGTCGGCCCTTCTGTTTTCGTTTATTTCGTCAGTCGTCATTGTCTTTTTATTTTGTTTATCCTATAAATGCGATTTTTTATTTTTTCTTGCTTCTGCTTTTGAAAAAATTAATGACTGATATGCAAATTGAAGGGCCGCCCGGCCATTTAAGCCCAAGCAGCCCTTCAAAACCAACAATTCACTTAATTATTTATTGCTTTCCACCCAACTATTCAGTTCGTTGTCGGTGGCATAGTTCAATAACTTTCCATCTTTCCATTTAATTTCAGGATAGGCCTTTTTCAGGTCGGCGCACGATTTGCGTATAGTGCTTCCGCCCGACGTGGCGAACGGTATCACCGTCTTGCCTTTCAAATTGTTGCTCTCAATGAAAGTGTTGATGATTGTCGGTGCGGTGTACCACCAAATCGGAAAGCCAACATACACCACATCATAACTTTCAATATTCTTTACCTTGCCTACTATTGCGGGGCGTGACTTCAAGTCATCCATTTCCACCGAACTGCGTGATTTCTTGTTGTGCCAGTCAAGGTCGGCATCGGTGTACCGCTCCACTGGCGTGATTTCGTACAAATCGGCATTGGCAGCTTTTGCCAGCCGTTCTGCCACTGCCTTTGTGGTGCCTGTGGCTGAAAAATATGCCACTAATGTTTTGCTCATCTTTTTATCCTCCTGCTGATTATTGTTTGTTTTCGTTTGTCCGCAGGCAGTCATTAAAAGCGCTGCCACTGCGGTTGCCATAATTGTTATTAGCTTCTTCATTTGTTCACATATTTAATATGATTTTCTTCCCGTTCACAATGTACGCCCCTTTCAATCCCCACAGGTCACCGGCATTGCGGCGTACAAGCCGCCCGTTCAGGTCGTAAACGTTATAGTTGCCTATTGCATCAGGCGCAACCACGCTGATTGCCGTTGCCGTCTCATTGGCGAACGATGCGCTTATGTTGCCGTTGCCCAGAATCGTTGCGATGTCGGTAGGGTCGTCAATATGTCCTATGCGTGTGTAGGAATAGCTGGTGGCAAACGTCTTGTAGAACACCACGATGCAGTTATTTCCGTAGAGCATCACGTCGCCGGCATTTATTGTGCCCGGATTTGATGCGTTGGTCGGCAGCGTGGTGGATAGATAATGATATTTCTCATTGCCGTTCAGTTCCGTCATGTCGATAGCCATCGGCAAAAGAGCCTTGAATGCAGTAGCCGTAGCGTTGCTTTCAAGAGTAATCACAAATTTATGTCCGTTAACTGTAAAGTCAACTTTTTGGCTTTGTGCCGAAGCCGTCAGCATTAAGCCGGCTATGGCTGTGAAAAGTAGAATTATGCGCTTCATAATGGTTATTTGGAATTAATTAATTTCTATGCTGCAAAGTTACGTGCGCATTTTCACCTGATTGTTATATATATTAAGGAAGTATCTACCATTTTTACTGATTTGCAAGAAATGCCACCCATTAGTTGCATTAAAATTAAGTATATTTGCAATATATTTCATGAAATTCCATATAACCACTTAACAAAGTTTTAGACATGGAAAGAGAAACAATACTTTACAATAAATACATTTTAAAGAAAGATGTCGATTGGTCATTGCTAAGAAACGGAATGACAATTCCAATAAATCTTTACACTACAATTTTCGATGCTATCGGATTTAACGTGGAAAGAGGAGATTCACGAGAAATAAAAGTAATGATAGACGATATTCCTTATAATTTGAAGCTTGAAAATATCAACTTTGACAAATCCAAATATCCAAACCATAAGGATTTATTACAAATTCGTTATAGTAAGACATCACCATTTGCAATTAAATTACAGTCTATATTCAGACAAGAATATGAATATATTCAATTTAAGAAGCAACAATCAGAAATCAGAAAAGCTATTACAATTCCTGATGATTTGAAAGGATATGTGACTCTAAGCACTACTCAAATTCAAGGAGTTTTTATTCTTGATTGCTTTCAAAAAGGATTTTTTGATGATGCAAAACTTTATCTGAAAAATATTCCTGAAATCGATTTTGAAACAGATCCTGATTTTATATTAGACGATAAAACAGCTTCTATTGTTCTAAAAGAAAAATTAATGAAAACTCGGAAATTAGATAAGGCTGTCATTGATGGCTTGAAAAAGTTGTATGATTTCCGATGCCAAATTACGGGCGAAAAGATTGGCGAAAAATATGGTGGTATGGTTGTTGAAGCTCATCACATAGAGCCATTTACTAAATCGCTTAACAATAATGCTTCTAATATTGTTATTATTAATCCAAGTTTTCACAGAATCATTCATAAAATGGAACCTCGTTTTGATAGAGAATCACTATCTTTCATATTTGCCAATGGCGTAATTGAAACCATAAAAATAGATAACCATTTAAGAGCGATTAATCCTTTTATTTAATGCATCAAGGGCAAAATCAAATATTGTGAATGTCCATTTTGGCGACCTGACAAATAAAGGCCACCGATATAAATCTTATTCGTGAACTGTCAGTTTTCAGAAAAGAAAGCTGAAGCCTTTATTTTGCGAGGCTTTGAATTTATCTATTTCTATCGAAAGCGATTTTTTTAGTTGCTCTGCCATGAAATTCAGGAACGGACCATTGTCGCCATCGCTTTGCGATTTCTGAAGTGCAATTATATATTCGGCCCTGTCCTCTTTAAAAATCTTAGCTGGAAATAAGCCATATAGAAATTGGATATAATTCATTAGCAGACGTGCAGTGCGGCCATTGCCGTCAACCCACGGATGAATCGTAACTAAATTAAGATGAGCATTATAGCTGATTTCGTATTTTTCACGCATTGTGCTGACCTTTTTCGCCTGACTCTGACAGATTTTGCACAGTTCAGCTACCTTATCGGGAACTTTATGAAAGTCCATATACGATTTCCCACCTACTCCTGCCGTCACTCCACAAAGCCTGAATTCACCCTTTGAGGAATCGAAGCTGCCTGCCATCACATTATGGATGCTGCCTGTGGTGCGCATGACGGCTGAGTTCAGCGTCTGAAGAAAATCCGGAGTAATCGCAGTTTCGTGCTTAGCATCTTCTTTTGCCAATTCGTAGGCTTTCCTCAAATCCTCGTTCATCAAGTGGAAAACGAGTGGTTTGCCTTTAGCCGTAACGCCCTCATCAAACAGGAGCTGGGTCTCATTTTCGGTGAGAGTTGACCCTTCAATGGCTGTGGAATGGGTAATAAGGGAATAGAGGTAGTACTTGTCGAAGTCCACCGATTCACTGATGCCGAGTTCATCAAATTCCCGAAGCAGTGTTTCTATTTCTTGCCAAATTCCGTCAGTTGTCATTGATTAAAGGGCCACTAA
>JAKVKZ010000083.1 GCA_022484565.1 Muribaculaceae bacterium | reverse complement strand
GATAACAAAGAGCCAAAAGGATTATCAAGGTTTTTCCTTTCGCATCGTGAAATAAATGCTTCAGCAGTTGCGCGACGTGCCGGAATTAGTCCAAATTTAATGGCGCAGTACATAAGTGGGGCAAAGGAACCATCAAAAGAACGAGAGATGCACATTATGCAAACTGTGATTGCAATGGTTAATGACGTTGCTATGGCTGCAACTGAGGTAACAAAGCAAATTTAGATAACACAATAATATACAACCACATTTAAAAACAAATTCCGTAACCATTAAGGCTGCGGAATTTGCTATTTTATAGGAATTTGGGAATGTCAATATTCCATTGGAAGGTCGTTGAGCTGGACTTTTGAGAAAACTGGACCATCCTTGCAGACGTAAATTTTGCCCACGTTGCA
This sequence comes from Muribaculaceae bacterium, assembly GCA_022484565.1. Taxonomy (GTDB): domain Bacteria; phylum Bacteroidota; class Bacteroidia; order Bacteroidales; family Muribaculaceae; genus JAKVKZ01. Next base: position 11,494 of record JAKVKZ010000083.1, on the reverse strand, counting down.
GCGTCCACATTTGCCAACACCGCATTTCATGCGATTTTCAAGGGTAGTGAAGACATTCTCATCCTTGAATCCGAGTTTCTCAAGAACAGGGAAAGTGAACTTAATCATGATAGGAGGTCCGCATACAACAGCCACGGAGTTCTCGCTCTTAGGAGCAACTTCCTCAAGCACGGCAGGAGTGAAGCCTGATTTGCCTTTCCAATCTGGAGTTTCGCCACCCGGGTCAACGGTAAGGACAACATTGACATCGCCACGTGCAGCCCATTCCTTCAACTCATCCTTGTAAACGAGGTCGGCAACGGTTTTTGCACCATAAATGATTGTGATGTCGCCATAATCGGCACGATTGTCGAGAGCCGTGTCGATGACGCAGCGCATAGGAGGCAGGGCAATACCACCAGCAACAAACACGAGATTCTTGCCTTTCCACTGCTCCATCGGGAACGAATTTCCAAGTGGGCCACGGAAACCCATGGTTGAGCCTTCCTCTAGCCGGTTCAGCCCATTAGTGACGCGTCCAGCGGTGCGGAAAGTACATTCCACATAACCTTTGCGTGTGGGTGCGGAAGCGATGCAAAAAGTACATTCGCCATCACCGAAAGCAGAATATTCGGCAAACTGGCCAGCACGGAAAGAGAATGCTTCAGCATCCTTAGAGTCCTCAAATACCATTTTCAAAGTTTTCACCCCGGGGGCTTCAACAGTGATTTTCTCTATTTTCATCCGATAAGGGATGTATATGTTATCATTCATGACTGGCAATTTCAGTTAAGTGTTCAACAAGATTCATATCTACCGGGCAAGCGCGAGAGCAGCGTCCACAACCTGTGCAGCCCGTCACGTGCAGGCGTTCGGGCATATAAGAGAATTTATGCAGTACACGTTGCCTCCAACGGGCACTTTGAGTGGTGCGTGGGTTGTAACCGCCCGTGTGAAGAGTGAAGAGAGAGAAACCGCAAGAGTCCCAACTGCGGACACGGCGACCGCCATGCAAATGGCTGTCCTCCTGAATGTCGAAGCAGGCACAAGTGGGGCAGACGTAAGCGCAAGCTCCACAGCCAAGACAGCGGTCGGACTGTTCTTGCCAAATCGGACTTGAGAAAGATCCTTCAAGTTTCTTTATTATTTCATCAACTGTGAATTTCTTCTCAACTTTAGCAATGAATTTTTCTTTGTCGATACCGTCGGCTGAAGAAGTTTCGCCCTTAATATCATCGGTGAGCAGAGCCTTTCCCTTATCTGAAATCAATTCCACAAGCGCATCGCCATCGGGCAACATAGTGACTTGGACATCACTGCCGTCGGTGTTGCCAGGACCTCCGCCAACTGAAGCACAGAAGCAGTATTCGTCGCTTGCAGCACAAGCGAAAGTGACAAGAGTGGTCTTGGCACGGCGTGCATTATAGAGGCTATCCTTGTAATCCCAATTGAAAATGGCGCCGAGAGGTTCAAGGCCAGCCACATCGCATGGATGCAATTTCCAAAGTACAGTTTCAGGGAACTCATCAGTATTCACATCGTCAATCGTGACATCCTTCCCGTCTTTTTTGTAAGAGAAAAGCACCTCCGCCTTAGGGAAGACATATTGCTTAGCCGAAAGACGCGTCTGTACGTAATCGTCGGCTACCTGAGCTGGCGAAGATATGACAGCGAAGTCAACAATATCATCGTGCTTCACAGGAGCCACGACACGCTTGCCGCTTTTAATCAGCGAGCCAAGCCATTGCTCCATACCAAGTTTGCTTATATGTAATTTTTCCATTGTCAGTGATTAATGTATGAAATTTTCTTTATCATCCGGCTTGAACGACGACAGCACATTGCCATCGATATTACCAGTACCGGAAGCAACTCCAAAAGCCTCCTTGATGTCGCCGGCCATGCTGATGGTGAGCAGACGGAGAGGAATGTGGACAGGGCAAGCACGGTCACAGGCACCACAGCCGACGCAACGTCCGGCCATGTGCATCACACGATTGATTTGCCATTCCATATTGCTGAGCGGAGCAGCCCAAGGCTTAATCCATTGTGGACAATTCACTTCGACTATGCAGCGGTTGCAATAGCAAAGCGGACAAGAAGCACGGCAAGCATAGCACTTGATGCACTTGTTCATCTCATTAATCCAGAAATTCCAGCGTTCCTCGCGGGAAAGAGCCTTCAGCTTTGAAAGCAAGGCTTTGTTCTCATCGCTTAAATCCTCTGGGTGAGCTGCGAGCCACTTCTTGATTTCATCGATAGAAGCCATTTGCAAAACCTCATCGCCATCGAGAGCCAAAACGATGACATTGCCATCGGTAAGCTGATGCTCGGCAGTGAGTTGAACTACGGTGCGCATCACTGCAAGAGTGGCAGTGACAGCTACCTTGCCAGAACCAATAAGTTCAGGTTTGGTGAGATATCCGCCTATATTGTTAAGGCACTTATCATTGAGAATAAGTGTGGCTGCATCTTCAGCCTTACGGCAGAACTTCGGCCTTGTGCCATGAGTTCCCTGCTCGTAACCAATAACCAACCCGACAGTGCCTTCGGAAAGCAAGGCAGCAGCCTTTTCAGAAAGTTTACTCATTTTGCAGCCTCCTTTTCAAAATTACTTGCAATACTTTTGTATTCATCGTAAGGTCCAAGAGCACGGATGTCGGCAACAGTTTCGTTGACGATATCAGCCCATTTTGCACCTTCGGCAGCCGAGACCCAAGTGAAATGGATTCGACGTACATCAATTCCCATAAAGTCGAGCAATCCGCGGAAAACAGTCCAACGGCGGCGTGCGTGGAAATTACCTGAAGTGTAGTGGCAATCGTTGGGATGACAACCCGAGACGATGATGCCATCAGCACCTTCCTCGAAAGCTTTCAGCAGAAGCATGAAATCGATGCGGCCCGTACAAGGGAAGCGCACGATTTTCACATTAGTGGCATATTTCAAGCGGCTTGTGCCAGCCAAGTCGGCACCGGCATAAGTACACCAGTTGCAGACGAAAGCCACAATCCGCGGTTCAAATTCCTGATTTGTTTCACTCATAATCGTAAATCATTATTAATCTTCGAGCAATGCCTGCACTTCAGCAAACATTTCCTCATTAGAGAAACCTTGCATATCAATGGACTTGGAGCGACAGAACGAAACGCAAGTGCCGCAACCTTGGCAAAGTCCAGGGTTGACCTTAGCGATAGTCTTAATCACTTTACCTGAACGGCGGTCCTTGATTTCCTCACGCTCGATGGCATTGTACGGGCAAGCCGTTTCGCACATGAAGCAGCCCACACAAGTGCTGAACACTGGTGGTGGCATGCGGTTCACCTTAGCGATGATAGGCTCGCGGACAAGGTCGGGCTGCGAGAACAGACCAGCTACTTTCACGGCCGCACCGGAGGCAGCAGCTACAGTGTCAGGAATGTCCTTAGGCGCTTGGCAAGCACCGGCAAGGTAGATGCCAGCAGTGTTGGTCTCCACAGGACGTAACTTTGGATGCGCTTCGGCGAAGAAATGATAAGGGTCGTAGGAAACATGCAGTTTCTGAGCAAGTTCCTCGGCACCTGCATTGGCAACTCCAGCGGTGGCGAGGACAACCATGTCGGCCTCGATTTCCACAGGCTTTGCTCCAAGCAAAGTGTCAACACCTTTGACAATCAGTTTGCCGTCCTTTTCATATACGCGGGCAACACGGCCACGCACATAGTTCACTCCGTCCTCTTCAATGGCACGACGGACAAACTCCTCATAGTTCTTGCCCGCAGCGCGGATGTCCATGTAGAACACCGTGGATTCGCCGTCATGCACCTTGTGCTGATAAAGCATGGCATGCTTTGCAGTGTACATGCAGCAAATCTTGGAGCAATAAGGAATGCCCTTGGCAGGGTCGCGGGAGCCGGCACAGGCGATGAAGACAATCTTTTGAGGAATCTTGCCATCGCTTGGGCGGCGTATTTCACCAGATGTAGGGCCGGAAGCCGAAGCAAGACGCTCGAACTGAAGTCCGGTAATCACATCCTTATATTTCCCATACCCATATTCGGGGAAGAAATCAGTGTTGAGGACATTGAATCCAGTGGCAAGTACCACGGCACCAACATCTTCGGTGATGAAGCTGTCGTCCTGGCCGAAATGAATGGCATGTGTAGGACAAACCTTTTCGCAAAGTCCGCAAACACCTTTTTGATAGTGCAGACAGTGGTCCTTGTCGATAACAGGCTTGTTAGGCACAGCCTGCGGAAATGGCACATAGATTGCAGTGCGGTTGCCAAGACCTTGATTGAATTCACTCGGAATCTTCTTGGTTGGACATTTTGTGGTACAAGTGCCGCAACCTGTGCAGACATCCTCATCGATGCTCTTTGCCTTCAATCGGATAGTTGCCTTGAAATTGCCAATAAAGCCTTCAAGTTTTTCAAGCTCCGCATAAGTGTAGAGAGTGATGTTAGGATGCTGGGCAACCTCCACCATACGTGGAGTAAGAATACATTGTGAGCAGTCGAGAGTAGGGAAAGTCTCGGAAAGCTGCGACATGTGTCCGCCGATTGACGGGTCACGCTCAATGAGAATCACCTTATGGCCAGCGTTGGCAATGTCGAGGCTCGCCTGAATTCCAGCGATACCGCCACCAATCACAAGAGCTTTCTTAGTGATAGGCACGTGGATTGATTCCAACGGGTGGTCGCGGCTCACTTTCTCGACAAGACCGCGGACAATATCGATGGCCTTCTGTGTGGTAGCATCACCTTTTTCGTGAACCCATGAGCAGTGTTCACGGATGTTGGCGACTTCGCACATGAACGGATTCAAGCCAGCTTCGGAACAAGCCTTACGGAAAGTAGGCTCGTGCATACGTGGGGAACAAGATGCAACGACAACGCCGTCGAGATGATGCTCCTTAATGGCATTTTTAATCAAGTTCTGACCAGGGTCGGAACACATATACTTATAGTCGGTGGCAAATTCCACACCATCGAACTTGGCAGCAGTATTGGCGACCTTTTCACAATCGACAGTTGCCGCTATGTTTTCGCCGCAATGGCATACAAAAACTCCTATTTTTGACATTGTTTCAAATCATTTTATAGGTTAACTTTCACAAAATGCCGTTGCAGGCCCAATTCTTCGACTGAAAGTCCGATAGCAAGCCCGATGGCTTGAGTGATGTAGAGAACTGGAATGTCAATTGGCGAATCAAGTACTTCGTTGATGTCGGGACGGCGCATATCCAGATTGGAATGGCACATCGGGCAAGCAACGATAATGGCTTTGGCACCGCGGTCGGCAGCATCCTTAACAATGTTGGCCGAAAGTTTAGCGACTAAGTCAGTACGTGAGACGGAAAGACCTGCGCCACAACATTCAGTCTTGAATCCCCAATCAATAGGAGTACCTCCGATCAGAGAAATTATGCGGTCCATGCTTTGCGGGTCCTCCACGCGGTCGAAATTCAATATTTTATGAGGACGGACAAGCAGACAGCCATAGTAGCAGGCAACAGCATGCTCAAATTTTGAGGTAACCTTTGCCGGAATCACATCAAGCAGGTATTTTTCAATCATCTGAATCACATTGAGGATTCTGACTTTGCCTTCGTAAGGCAAACCCATTGCATCGACAACCTCTTTTTTCAGATTTTCATCGTTGGCAAGTTCATATTGGGTTACCGACAAACGATTGTAGCATGAGGCACAAGGAACAACAATCTCGTCCATTCCCTGCTGCTCAGCAAGAGCAAGCACGCGTGCCGGCAAAGCCAGCGACAGAGCGCGGTTCATGGAATGTGCGGCAGTGGCACCGCAGCAGTTCCAATCCTTGATAGTGACAAGTTCCACGTCGAGAGCCTTGCAGATGGCCTGGACTGATTCGTTGTATTCACGTGAAGTGCCCTTAAGGGAGCACCCAGGATAAAATCCGATTTTCATTTTGTGTCCTCCTTTCCTGAAATGCGTTGGAAGAGATTCTTCATAACGCTTGTGTCGGATAATTTCTCAGGCAAAAAATGCAATTTGCCTTTGGCAAGCATGCTTGGAACAAGCTTTACATCCTGAAAGATTCGGAATGTGCGTAGTTTGTAAGCCATTTCAAGCCCAACTTCGTAAAGACGGCCAGTGTCCCTGACTTGTTCGAGAAATGATTTGTGGAAAGCGATAACAGTTTTCGCTTTCGGACTCACCAAGCCGGCTTTTCTTGATTCAGCGCGGAGAAAATCCATCATCGATGGTATATCCACTTCTTTTGGACATCTGCCGATGCAGTTTTCGCAATTCAGACAAATCCAAATTGCATTAGACGTTAGAACGGCGCGGTCGCTGTCGGGAGTTTCGGTTTGCAGCAGGCGAAGGATGTAACTTGGAGGGAAGTCCATGTCGTCGGCTAAAACACACCCAGCAGAACATTTTCCACACTGATAGCACAGCGCGGTGTCAATTCCGGTGGCCGCCTTCAAACGTCGGGAAATAGAATCTTTATTTTCCATCTATAGGTGATATATAAAATTTACAGAACTTTTGGCTTTTCATGTCACAACAAGCAATAGCCTTATTTATAATTCCGTAGTCCAAAAAAGATACACTTGAAGTAAGCGAAGAAAAGCAGATTGCCATAATGCAAGCAAAATTAGCAACAATATTGCATTTATCCAAATCATAGGGACGATTTTGGGGGAAATGTTGGAATAATCATAAGTCATGGGAAAAAGACATCGACATGTTTAATTATAAAGTAGAAACGCATAAGAGAAAAATCATTACCTTTGCAAAAGCGTTTTAATCATTGAAAATGTTGTTCATTATGAAGAAGTCATATCTTTTGTTGCTAATTGCGGTTGTGCTGTTATCATTTGCTTCATGTGGAAAAGGCAAGAAGGTGCAGGATTTTGAAAAGCTATCCACAGAATATGGAGCTAAAATTGACAGTGTACATTCCATTCCTGATTTTACAAGAGTAGTGGCTGAATATCATGCAAAGGACAGTCTGCTAAATGTGAAATACCAGGACTCCCGCTTCAGCGACAGTGAAATTGCTGAAATAAACAAGATGGAGAAGGACATGGGCTCCAAAATCAGTAAAAAGGCGATGCTGCTTGAACGTACGCTCGACCAAAAGACAGAAAGTGATGAGTCGGGCACCACGCTGCCTGCAGGCAATATCCCGATGGAAGAGGGTAACGATGGCAGTGAAAAACGTTAGAGTACGGTATGGCCAATAAATTTCATTGCTTCGACAATGACATTAGCGGCATAGATTTGCCGCTACAATTCACTTATCCTTTTTATTACAAACCTCATCCACTTTGCGTGATGGCTTCGGAACAAGTCAGGCGCTACATTTCCATGCGCAGTGATTGGACTGATGAACTTGCTGCCGGGAAAATGATTGGAGTGCTTGTGGCAAGAAAAAATGATGAGGAAATAGGATTTTTAGCTGCATTTTCAGGCAATCTTGCCGGAAGCAATATGCATGAATACTTTGTCCCTCCAGTTTACGACCTCCTTAATCCAGATGGCTTTTTCCGCAAGGGTGAGGCTGAAATCACGGCAATGAATGCCGAAATCAGAAATATCGAGAATGATGTTGAGTATCATAAGGCAAAAGAACGGCTTCAATCTGCAGTGAAGGAGGCTGAAGCATCAATTAAGGAATTCAAAATCCTTATGGCTAAATCAAAAGCACGGCGCCATGAAGTTAGAGATTCGGGCTTTGCCGATGAGGCTAGGCTTGCTGGACTGATTGCTGAAAGTCGGTTCCAACAGTCGGAATTAAAGAGATTGCGTACCAATCGGCAAAGGAGGATTGATGAGGAGAAGGCAAAGGTTGACTATTTCACAAATAGAATAAAACTCCTGCAATCGTCGCGTAAAGAGCAATCGGCAGAATTGCAGATGCGTATGTTTCGCCATTTTGAGATGCTTAATGCGAAAGGTGAAAAATGTGACCTGTGCCAGATTTTTGCCGACACTCCCCAAGTTGTGCCACCAGCCGGTGCCGGTGAATGTGCCGCACCAAAATTGCTGCAATATGCATTTAAGAATAATCTTAAACCAATAGCGATGGCTGAATTTTGGGTAGGAGAATCGCCTCAAGGCGAAATGCGTCGTGAAGGCAATTTTTATCCGGCATGTCAGAGCAAATGTGGCCCGATATTGACTTTTATGCTGCAAGGACTTGATGTGGAGCCGAATCCACTTTTGAAAATCAGATTGCACGATGCGGATATTGAAGTGCTTTATGAGGATGAGTGGTTGCTCGTGGTGAATAAGCCCGCAGGTATGCTGACTGTGCCAGGGAAACTTGATGCGGATTCATTAATCCAACGTTTACAAAGGCGCTTTCCTGAAGTGAATGAGCTGATGATTGTTCATCGTCTTGATATGGCCACTTCGGGACTGCTTATCATAGCTAAAACTAAAGAAGTACATCGAAGTCTGCAATCTCAATTTGTGTCACGACGCGTCACGAAGAGGTATGTGGCTTTGCTTGATGGCAAAGTTAAGGATGCTGAAGGCTTAATCAAACTTCCAATATGTGTTAATCCAGACGACAGGCCAAGGCAGATTGTGAATTATGAGTATGGCCGTATGGCCTTTACACGATATGAAGTAATTGAGCGTAATGTGAAAATTGATGATGCCGAAGGACGGGAAGTTACACGTGTGAATTTCTTCCCTATAACAGGCCGTACGCATCAGCTTAGAGTGCATGCTGCACATCACCTTGGACTTGATGCGCCAATTCTTGGAGATGCGCTTTATGGCCAGCCTGCATCACGGCTTTATCTGCATGCTGAGTTTATCAGTTTCGTGCATCCTGTAACATGGGCAACGATTAAGGTTGAAAAGAAGGCTGACTTTTAATAAAATGCACGGAAATCAGTAATGGGATTTGCATATTTTCAACCGAATGGCTAAATTTGAAAAAATAATGGTAATAATCAATGGATATGAACTACGATAATAGTAAAGTAAGATTGCAAAACCGTCTGTTGCCGCAGGAAAGAGCCGAGGAATTGCTTGAAAAAAGCGAATATGGATTCATGGCAATGCAGGATATTGACGGTGGCGGATATGGACTTCCGCTAAGTTTCGTGCGCGAGGATAATCATATTTATTTCCATTGCGCCCGCGAAGGGAAGAAATTGCAGGTGTTGGCAAAAAATCCGAAAGTGACGTTCACCGTTGTAGGCAAAACAGAAGTATCGCAACGTATGTTTACTGCCGGATATGAAAGCGTGATGGTTCATGGGACTGTCACGGTGAATCTTGACGAGGAAGAAACATTGCATGCCTTGCTGCTGATGGTTGACAAATTCACGCCCGATAATAAGCCGATTGGCAAGGTTTATGCTGAAAAATCGTTGTTCCGCGTTAAGGTTATGCGTCTTGATATGGAAAGTGTAAGCGGAAAATGCCGTGTACTGAAATAAAAGCATCAATTTTCTGCTTCGATTCAATTTTTTGATATAAAACAGGTGTGAGTGCGTAAAAACTATGTATTTTTGCGACATGGAAATTAATTATATAAGATTATGGAAGCCTTGAAACGTCCTTTTACCTTTGATAGGGTGGTGCGCATATTATTCACTGTGATATGCGTTGTGGCCGCACTTTGGATTATCAATTACCTGAAGGGAGTGCTGTTGCCATTTATTGTGGCCTGCCTGCTTGCTTATCTTATCGACCCGTTTGTCAAGTTCAACCAACGATGGATGCACTTGAAAAGTCGCGTGTTCCCTACAATATTCACGCTCATTGAAATAGCCGTTGTCATCACTGCTTTTTTCTGGTTTTTTATTCCATACATAACGCATGAAATCAGCGACATGATAGTGATGCTCAAGAAGTACACACAAACTCAGATGAATGTGCCATATCTGCCTACGGAGGTGCACACTTACATCAAAAAATACATCGACATCAATCAACTGTCAACATTGCTTACAAAAGAGCAGTGGATGAAATTGTTTACGAGTGTAGCTAATTCCACATGGAGCGTTGTGGGCGGTACGCTGAGCGTTATACTTTCTATATTAAGTTGGTTCATTGTCCTTTTGTACCTTGTGTTCATTCTGATTGATTACGACCGTCTTATGGGCAGCTTCAAAAAGGCCGTGCCTGTGAAATACCGCAAAGGCACTTATAAGATTTTCCATGATGTTGAAAGCAGCATGCAGCATTATTTCCGCGGGCAGGCGCTTGTGTCGTTTTTTGTCGGAATATCGTTCTGCATAGGATTCTCAATCATCAACCTGCCTTTGGCAATTGTGATGGGCATTATAATAGGAATACTGAATATGGTTCCGTATTTGCAACTGGCCTCAATCCCGTTTGTGGCGTTCCTTTGCCTTGTCAGCACAGTGACCACGGGGCAAAACTTCTGGGCACTTTTCGGAGAGGCGATTGCAGTTTACTGCATTTCACAGCTCATTCAAGACCTCTTCCTTACCCCGAAAATCATGGGCAAATTTATGGGATTGAATCCCGCAGTAATATTCCTGTCACTCTCATTGTGGGCATATCTGCTTGGATTTATCGGGCTTATAATAGCGCTGCCGTTGACAACCTTGCTGATTTCTTATTACGACCAGTATGTTATACACGATGGAGAGCGAAATCCCAATACCCTTAATCCACCAGGTGGGCACGATAAAAAGGAAGTGGCCGATGGCAATGTATCGGAATCCGGCATATCTGAAAAGGCCGATAATTAATAAGGAAAAATAAAAAAACGGCAAAAAGTTTGCATACTAACGAAATCAGTTGTATCTTTGCACCGCTTTTGAGAGGTTTTTATTTCTCATAAGTGGAGAGATTCGCTAGCTCAGTTGGTAGAGCACAACACTTTTAATGTTGGGGTCTTGGGTTCGAACCCCAAGCGGATCACAAGCCACCTTTTTGGGTGGCTTTTTTATTACCTGAAAAATATTGCTATAAACCCAAATCGGGGGACAGTAGAAATTTAGTGGGGGGAAATTAATACAAATAAAGGGGAAAGCATTTGCGATGTAATGACTAAGTGATTCCAGAATTGATTAAATCCGGTCTATTAGACATTTGGTAGGCTGATTAAGAGCCAAAGTTGTCAAGATGACATTTTGGTAGGCTGAAAAATTCAGGAAATATGTATTCAGAAGAAGTGATTTCATAACTTTGCAAAGTCAAGCGAAAAGGAAACTGGCTCTGCAGGAGTGCAACCAGTCAGAGATAGCTTGATGAATGCGGCACCAATAAAAGTGCGGTGTGGTGGCAGATGCGGAAGTCTGTCACCATTTTCATTGGGACCGCTTTTCCCATGTCTTCAAAAACTCGTCGATGAACTTTTTCTTGTTCTGTTCAGTCAAACCGTTGTGGGAATGCAGCCTGCGCTTCATTTCCGAGTTGGTCCCCTCCAGTCTGTTCGAGGTGTTGGGAATGTCGTAATCCGGATATTCCTCATAGGTGAACAGCCACGGCAAATGCTTGGCTATCGTTTTTCTGGCAGACCTCAGCCTGCGGTGGGTATATGTTGTCTTGCCTGACAC
>JAKVKZ010000082.1 GCA_022484565.1 Muribaculaceae bacterium | reverse complement strand
GGAATAATAATCTTTTGGACACGCTTGCTCAAACTCTGTGCCCACATAGTCTCCTCTTCTAATATGTATTGCGACGGATTCTATTCCTCTCATTTCTTCAGCAATATCTTTGTTCTCTTGGCTAATTGTTTTGAACGTGAATTGTTTACGGATAATTTCTTCTATATCCTTGAAGTACAGTTCACTTTGCCAGTATCCATTAATATACAGTTTGTCACTTGTAAACACTTCTGGATTGAATATCAAAGTGTCTGTCAATTCAAATTGTTTCAAGTTGAATTTTGAAATAGTTCGGTGTGAAAGATTACTTATTGTGCTATTAACTAATTCTTTGTCGGATAATTCGATGTTAAAAACCTTATTGATCTCAAATCCATTATGCATCCTAAAAGCCTTATAAATTGAAATATCCAATTTCGGATTTTTACTTTTACTCTTTATCGCCATAAACAATGCATATTGGAACATTTGGTTACCCAAACCGCCTTTAACTATAATACGTGACATATTGCTATTTACATAAAGTAGAAAGGCCAGTACTGCCAATCATTATGAATAAAATATTTAGCCAAACATTTATTAGGATAGAAAAGAGAAAATAAATTTTGTAATTTTTTGGTCTATAGCGGTAAAGCCAAGGCATTAAGAATGGCATTCCTGCACAAACATACGAGGAGTGCATTACGCTTGTAGCTAGCCCAACAACCATTAGCGCAAAGCCTGTGACGACCAATACATCGATTCTGCTTTTTCTGAAGTATGTTTTTGCTTTCACAAAAACTAAAGATAGAAAGCCTATGTTAAAAACAGCTTGTAGATAATCTTGTAATTGATATGCTACCCATGGTTTTGTGTGGTAATCAAGTATTTGCTTCCAAGGGAATGCCCCAAGAAGTCCAGAACCGATTTTAAGAGGTATAAAGAAAGGATTTATCGACATTGTGCTGTTCAGATACTGTTCATTGGCTGTCTGGTCAGTTTGTGATAACTTGTAAACAACTGGGAACAATAATATCATTACTAGGAATAACATATATCTATAGCCAGTTGAAATTTTTTTCTTGTCAAAAAATAGAATGCACATAATTGCTGAGAATAGCAATATTACGCCATATAACTGTCTTTGTAAGTAGAATAAATAACATGCTATTCCCAAAATCACCATTTTCCCTTTTCCAGATGATATGTAGTATGCTGTTATTCCCATCGACATCAATGCCATTCCTACGACATCACGTGTCAAATATGATGGGATTAATGTAACAGGAATAAAAAATACATAAAAGAATAATACGGTGCATTCTTTCTTTGTTACATTTCCATTTTGTTTATACACTATTACCATACAGATTGCTGTAACAACCGATGCGAATGTATTGATTGGCATTATGTTCATCACATACACGCCACAATACATGAACGGGATGCTGATGAAGTTCCATAGTCCATAATGTGGCACAATGCGCTCGGCAAAATTGTAATAAAAAATACCATTCATTAATTTTCCGTCAACATCTTGTTGAATTTGTTGCAATGCAGCGCTGAACTCTACTGTTAGCTTGACGTCATCGCCTGAACTAGTGAAATATGTTGGGTCAATAAAATAAAGATAATGGACTATACCTATAATATATTTTATAATTACTGCAATTATTACAATCTTAATCCAATAATTGTCTTTTAAAAACAATTTAGCTGCAAAAACTGATATAAGGAAGAAACAGATACAACATGTCACAAAGCCATTAATCATTGGCGTGGACATTCCAATAACCATAAGCAATATCTGAAGAACTGCTAAAGTTATCAGCGATTTGATGATGAAATCCTTTGCTGTATATCCTGTTGCGTGGTTTTTAATAAATAATGAATTTGCCATTAATTTATTTCTGTTTTATGCCTTTGTTCTGACATATTTAGCACTTTTATTATTTTATTACTCACACAGTCTAAGTTGGTCAGATTATTGAAAATCTCGATTGCTTTCTTTCCAATGGTCTCTACCATAAATTTATTTTTGGCTGCTTTTTTCAGCGTCTCTCCAAAAGCCTTGAAATCGCCAAGTGGAAACGCGTAGCCGTTTTCGCCATTACGTATTACCTCATGATGAATGCCTATATCGAATGCAAACACTGTCTTTCCAAGTCCAAGTGCTTCCAGCAGTCCAAATTCAGTTGTCGTTGGCCAAATTGTCGGAATAATCACGCCTCTTGCTTTGGCTAATTTATCTCCAAGGCCATTGCTCCAAGTTAAATTTGGCTCAATTTTAAGTATCCCGCGTTTTATGTATGGCTCAAGGCCATAGTATTTTATCGCTTCATTGGCTTTTTCCTCACCATTGTAGGCCAGTACCACTTTTACTGAATCTCCCGCGTGGTCAAGAATCTTTGGAATAAGCTGGAATCCTTTTTCTATGCGGTTTTGAGCAATTCCTATATAATAATCTCCGATTTCAGGCTTCAGGCTTTTCAGCTTACTGTCGTCAAAGAATAGTGGAATTTTACATAATCTATCTTCCGGCACTCCAAATCGCTTGTAGAATTCAAGTTGTTCGTCGCTTGACCCGATTACGCAATCGCATAGTGGAATCAGTTTTTTTAGCTTTTCTCTGATTTTCACTCTGGCGAAGTTCACCAAATAGTCTTTTGGCGAATTAATTATGCACTTTTCTTTAAATGATTGCTTGAATCCTGAATCAAGGCATTCCCGGCATGGCTTGTCGTGCAGCACTGGATAAACATTCACGCAATAGAAGTCCTGCATGAATATCATGCTCACAAGCCGTATGTGCCGTTGTTTTGTCACTTCAAGATAGCACAATGGCTTGTTGGTTATTGAGCCGACTGTAAACACGCATTCGGGTTTTACCTTATCAATCAGATCATTGAATTGTACTTTATATTTGCTGTCAAAATACAGGCTTGTAGCTGCGAACTTTATCCTTGGATATAGTTTGACATGTTCACTCTCGCACTTTTCCTCAGCAATGTCATCGGAAAATACATGAACATTACAACCAATTTCCACAAGCAATTTTGTTATTACTTGTGCAACGACAGCTCCCGATGCGTTTCCAAAATATTTATCTGGAATTAGGACTATTTCTTTCATAGTTTCAGCCTCAATTTCAGATACGATAATATTTCTCTGTTAGTGAATGCAACACTGCCAAAATATATGATAGTGAATATAATTCCATAAATAATCAGTAGATAGAATTTGCTGTAAATAGTGGGATAAATTAGATAGAGTACCAGCGGAATGACTATTCCGGCCAATGCTTTTGCCATGACTTTGCCTAATGCCTTGATGTCGAGTAGCAGTTTGCTTTTCAGTAATCTCACATAAAGCCATGCGAACAATAGATTTGTTATCAGCATTGCTATCGGCAAAGAATATTGCTGTAGGAATTTGATTGTGGCAAGCAGCAATGCTATGTACGAAAATAGGCAGAAAATATCAAAAATTGATGATTTGTTTATATATCCGCCCGTATATAGTATATTGTTGAAAAATCCCTTGAATTGATTGATGTAGAGCGACACCACTATCATCACAAGCAATGCCATACCGCCGAATTTGTCCAGCCCTACCCAATAAAATATGATTGGTTTTGTGAAGCATATCGAGTACAGTAATATTGTCGAAACTGATAGGGCAAAGAACATGGTTATCTGTTTTGCCACTTTGTTCGACTCCTGCTTGTCTTTTTTTGCGAATGTCAATGAGAAAAGTGCGAAAAATGAACCGTTTGTCATTCCCGCAAATCCATAAAGACATGTGGCTATTTTGCTGGTTATGTCGTAGATTGCTGCAAGAGCCGGATTCATGAAAGTTGCGATTATAAAACTTTGGCTGTTTCCCATGAACACTCCCGACATCTTCGACAGAAATGGATAGAAACAGTCCTTAGCCAATTTTCCCACACTTCGCATCTGGAATATTGCCTTTCCGTTCATGTGCCTGTCCCAATTCTTGTAAATCCACGTCCCTTGGATTATCAGGTTCAGGACTGATCGTGTTATGTATCCTAATGCGAGTGCCACTACGCCCAATCCGCATAGCAGTCCTGTTACAAGTGCGCATATTGAACACACATTAGTTATCGTGTTGATTATTCCGACGCTTTTTGTGTCTTGCCACACTTGTGGAAATGCGCCGAAAAGTGACACGAAAATGGCAATTGCTGCCGATAGCAACGCTATCACGTATGCCACAGTTACTGGATGCGCATACCCTTTATCCACGTTGATTATGTCGGATAGGAATGGTGCAAAGCCCAATCCTATAAGGAAAATCAACGAGGCTATTATTATTGCCGAAAGTATGTTTGCACCTGCAAGCGTTCTGTAAGTCTTGTCGTCGCCTTCCGATATGGCTTTCGACATCTTTTGGGTTATAACGCTTGAAAAGCCTGCCTCCACAAGTCCTATCATTGCCACTAAATTTCCGCTTGCCAGCCATGCTCCGTAAACTGAAACAGGCATATATATAAAATACACAGGCACCATGATTATTCCGTTTATTATCATCATTACCATGTTAATGGAATTGAATAAATAATTGAATATCGATGCCTTGTATTTACTCATCAATATTTAAATGCTATTGTATCTGATGGGTCATAAAGCACATCTGTGTATGCTATTACGGTAAATTCCGACTCTCCAAGTGATTCAAATTGATGTGCTATAAATGGTGGTACATGGATTGTCACTGGTTTGTCGGCACTGAAATTTATTGAGAGTCTCTCTCCGCTTTCAGTGTCGCAAAGGTTAAGCGTCGCTTCGCCTTCAATTAATGTGAACCATTCGTGTGCCAGTTTATGGTAATGGCCTCCCCTTATATTTCCAGGCTTTCCGTGAACTATATATACTTCTCCTGTTCTGGCTGGAAGTCCTTCTTCTTTTCCGTTGATTACTTTCAAAAACCAACCGCGTTCATCACTGAGCCGTTTTCTTTCTATTAATTCTATCTTTTGCTTAATATCTGTCATACACGTCAGCTATCATTGTCTGTGGCTTGTATCCAATGAATTCGTACAGTTTATCACCGCAAAGTTTTAGCACTTTCATTCCTGTATCTGTCCTTTGGGCTTTCCCGAACATTTCATCTTTTGGGCATTTACCGAAAAGATTGAATAGTTTTGTCACTATTTCCTTCACGGTCAATGTCTCATTCCCTGCCACATTGTAAATTCCTTTTGGAAGACCTTTTTCGTATGCCTTTATCAGGATTGTTGCTATCTCGTCAATATATACGTATTGCCTCACTTGGTCGCCTGCTGTGAATGATAGTTCTCCGTCACTTTTTATCGCGTTTATAACGTATGGTATAAGCCTTTTCGGATTTTCTCTTTCTCCGTAGATGGTCGGCAAAATGAAGTGCCATGTTGTGAAAGGTAGTTCTGCCGACGAAATGTAGCGGGTAAGCATCCTTTTCGACACGCAGTAAGTGCTTGGAACTCTATTTGCTGATGCTATAAGTTCCTCCTCTGTGCAACTCTTTTCATTATTCGACTCCCCAAATTCAAAATACGAGCCGAATGTCACGAATCGTCCTGAATAGTTTTTATGCTTTAATGCAGTGCATAGTTTCACAGGAACAAACACGTTGAGGTTATATATCAGGTCATCCGCCTCTTTCAAGTTTGATTGTATTCCAGCTCCTGCCGCATAAATAATCATATCGGAATTGATTATTTCATCATCAATTTCGATATTCTCTTTTATCAGGTCAATTTTTACAAATTTATCGTACTTTATGCCTTTTGGCTCGTCAAGACCGTATACCGACACCTGATAATCAAGTTTGTTGCAATATTTACCTATTGTCGTCGATAATAATCCGTTTGAACCAATTATGCTTATTTTCATTCTTGTCCGTTGGTAATGTATTGTTCTATTTGCTCAACAGAAAGTTTATAAACGTCTGTCTCGCTGTATCTTTTATACCAGTCAACAGCCAAACCTACGCTCTGCCTTAAATTCATTTTGGGCTTCCAGCCTAAACGTTGCTTGGCTTTGGTTATATCGAGCATCAGCATGTTTGCTTCGTGTGGAGCCTCTGGATTTGATGCGTCAATTAGCTCTCCCTTGCCATAATCATTGATTATTTCTTTGGCTACATCCCACACTGTTGCCACTGAATCTGTTTCGGGTCCAAAATTCCAGCCTTCGCAATATTTCGTGGGATTTTCCCACATCCGTTTTGCAAGCAGCATGTATCCGCTTAGTGGTTCCAGCACGTGTTGCCACGGACGTATGGCTTTAGGCGAGCGTATTCTTATGGCTTCTCCGTTCTCTAAGGCGCGGATGCAGTCGGGCATTATTCTGTCCTTTGCCCAATCACCGCCTCCTATCACATTCCCGGCTCTTGCGCTTGCTATGCTTTTACCGTGATTCTGATAGTCGTTGGGGTTCATGAAACTTCTCCTCCAGCTGCTGATTGCTATCTCTGCCGCACCCTTGCTGCTTGAATATGGGTCATATCCACCCATAGGGTCGGTTTCTTTGTAACCAGTGCTTTGCTCTTTATTTTCGTAGCATTTGTCGGTGGTTATCATCACGCCAACTTTCACGCTTTCCGTTGCCCTAATTGCTTCCATGCAGTTTATTGTGCCCATCACGTTGGTCTCGTAGGTCTCTACGGGCTGTTCGTAGCTGGTTCGTACAATTGGCTGGGCAGCTAAATGAAACACTATCTCAGGATTGTGTTTCTGAAATAGTGCTGTCATCTCCTTGCCGTTGCGTATGTCTGCGCGTTCATCGGCTGAAATTTTCTCACCTATGCCGGTAAGTACGAAATTATCTTTGCTTGTGTATGGATTTTTTGAAATGCCAATAACCTTTGCTCCAAGTTCATGCAGCCATAGTGCCAACCATGAACCCTTAAAACCTGTATGGCCGGTTATGATTACTCTTTTGCCTGCAAAAAAATTGTCGAATAAATCTACCATACTTTCCATGGAGCATTGCCTTGGTTCCACATGTTGTTCAAGTCCTTATTGTCTTTGAGCATGTCCATGGGCTTCCAAAATCCGTAATGCTTATAGGCGTGCATTTTTCCTGTTGCGGCTATCTTTTCCAGAGGCTCTTTCTCGAAAACTGAACTGTCGTCGCCTTCTGGAATGAAGTCAAACACGCTTGGCTCACACACGAAATAGCCCGCGTTTATCCAGCTTTCCGCTCTGTCGGGTTTCTCGTGGAATGAAGTCACAAAATCTGTATCTTGATTTATTACTAATGCGCCGAATTTGCCTGTTGGCCTATAAGCTGTTAATGAAAGGATCGCACCGCTTTTTTCGTGCTCTTTTATTGTCTCGGCTATGTTCAAATCTGTCACGCCGTCACCATATGTCAGGCAGAAGCGCTCATTTCCTATGTATGGTTGTATGCGCTTTATCCTTCCTCCAGTCATGGTGTTCAGCCCTGTATCAATCATTGTGACTTTCCATTTTTCGGAATGATTGTCATGAATTTTCAATGAGTTATCCGATAAATCTACAGTCAAATCGCAATTGTGGCTGAAATAGTTCACGAAATATTCCTTTATGACATATTGTTTATATCCACAACACACCACGAAGTCATTTATTCCGTAGTGGCTGTAGAGTTTCATTATATGCCATATTATAGGCTTTCCGCCTATTTCCACCATCGGTTTCGGTATTATGCTTGTTGCCTCGCTTAATCTTGAACCGAAACCTCCGGCTAATATCACGGCTTTCATCTTTTATTACTTTTGGGTTGTTTAGCTTATGCCTTTTCGCAGTACCATTTCGGTATATGCAGCATCACTCCTGCCGTCGTGAGCACTTTCACCACGTAATAGCGGTTTTTGTATCTCACCAGTTTGCCTCGGAGTCCTTTGAATGTGCCGTGCGTCACTATCACTTCCTGCCCTACTTTCGCTTCTGCGAATTCGCTCGTCACGTATAGTGTGCCGGTGTAGTTCGGGTCGCATATCGCACGGAATTCTGTCATCTCACTGTCGGGTATCACGTAATAATCGTCAGTGTCCTGTTTCCTGATGATTCTTGCGGGTATTGTGCATCGCGCCTGGAAATCTTTCATATCCGCTTTCTGTATGTCAGCCTGCATGAACACGAGGTTATGCACTGCCGGCACCAGAATTCTTTTCTTGTGTCCGTCGCTGTCGCCTTTTTCCGCGTAACGCATTGGAATGAAATTCGCAATTCCCTGTTCTGTCAGCAACTTGCTAATTTCGTTCTCTTTGTGGTTGAAGGTCTGTACAGCGTACCACTTCAGTTTTGCTTTGTTTTCGCTTTCCATTTGTTGTTTATTGGACTTGTCCTATATAATCTTCCCTTCCTGCGAATGCTTTCACATCGCAGGATAAGTGTGGGTTAAATAAGGACATAGTCTTTATGCGCATTATCCGTTTAAGAATTTTTAAGTTCACAGATGCCAACGCACAGTGCTATGACAGCGCAAATTTATGAAATTTTATCGGATAAGCAATGTTTATCCTCACATTTTATCGCATGTTTCCTTCATGTCCTTTATAATTTTATTTTCCTAAGTTTTTTGCTTAATTTTGCCGAAATAATCTGTAACATCACTTGGTGGATAATTATCTTGACGATTTGAATGAGCAGCAGCGTGCAGCTGTTGAGTATGTTGACGGGCCTTCCCTGGTCATTGCCGGGGCTGGTTCGGGAAAGACTCGTGTGCTGACTTACAAAATTGTACATCTGCTCACCCTCGGCTATACGCCCTACCGCATCCTTGCCTTGACTTTCACCAATAAGGCTGCGCGTGAGATGAAGCAGCGCATTTCTGCTCTTGTCGGCGACGGATTGTCAGCCCAACTTTGGATGGGCACTTTCCACTCGATTTTTTCGCGCATTCTTCACATCAATGCTGCTAAACTCGGCTTTCACAGCAATTTCACCATTTACGATGCCGCCGATTCCAAATCACTAATAAAAGTCATCATTAAGGATATGCAGCTCGACGACAAGATCTATAAGCCTGCCTCAATTCAGGCGCATATCTCCAACATGAAGAATGCTCTCATTTCGCCTGAAGCATACGCGGCTGATGCTGAGTTGCGTAAGGCTGATGAACGTGCCCAGCGTCCGTTGACTTATAAAATTTATTCCACCTATTGGAATCGCTGTTTTGTTGCAGGCGCAATGGATTTCGACGATTTGCTGTTCTACACCAATATCCTTTTCCGCGACAATCCCGATGTGCTGAAAAAGTATCAGGATTTCTTTCAGTATGTCCTTGTCGATGAGTATCAGGACACTAACTTTGCGCAGCATGTCATTGTCAAGCAGCTTTGCTCCGCTAACCATAATCTGTGTGTCGTTGGCGATGATGCCCAAAGCATCTATTCATTCCGCGGTGCCAACATCACCAACATTCTGAATCTGAAAAACCATTATCCCGAATTGCGCACATTCAAACTTGAACGCAATTATCGTTCTACTCAGAATATTATTGAAGCTGCCAATAGCTTGATTGCCAAGAATAAGCAGCAGATAAAAAAACATATTTTCTCCGAAAACGCCGTCGGCTCCAAAATTGCCGTCATCCAGTCATATTCCGATTATGAGGAAAGTTATGTGGTTGCAAATCACATTATTGCGTTGAAGTCGCAGCATGGCGATTCTTACGATGATTTTGCCGTGCTTTACCGCACCAATGCACAGTCGCGTGTGCTTGAGGAGGCTCTGCGCAAGCGCAACATCCCCTACCGCATTTATGGCGGCCTTTCGTTTTATCAGCGCAAGGAAATCAAGGATGCCGTATCTTATTTCCGACTTTCGGTCAATCCCGACGATGACGAGGCTTTGCGCCGTGTCATCAACAATCCCTCGCGAGGTATCGGCGAAACCACTGTCGGCAAGGTCCGGCAGGCTGCCGTCAAGCATAACGTTAGCATGTGGACTGTCCTTTGCTCTCCCGACGGTTATGATTTGGATGTCAATTCCGGTACTATGCATAAATTGATGGGCTTCAAGGAATTGATGTCCTCTTTTATCGATAAGAATGCCGCAGGCGAAAATGCTTATGAGCTTGCCCGTGTGATTCTGGCTGATTCAGGGCTGATTGCTGCTGTTCACAGCGACAACACGCCTGAAAACATCAGCCGTCAGGAAAATCTCGATGAACTCATCAATGGCGTCAACGATTTCATTTCTGCCCGTATGGAGGAAGGTTCAGAAAATTTGGCAATGACTGATTTTCTTGGCGAGATTTCGCTTGCCACTGATCAGGATACCGATTCTGCCGATGGCTCTTGCGTCACTCTTATGACGGTTCATGCCGCTAAAGGTCTGGAATTCAAGAATGTGATTATAGTGGGCGTTGAGGAGGACCTTTTCCCCGCTGCAATGAGCGCTGATTCCATCAGTGGCATTGAGGAGGAGCGTCGTCTACTTTATGTGGCCATCACCCGTGCCAAGGATAATTGTGTGCTCACTTATGCCACTTCCCGTTTCCACAATGGTCAGACCAAAAGCTGCACGCCTAGCCGTTTTATCATGGACATTGACCCGCAGTATCTTTCGCTTGCCCAGACTTCTGCCTCAGCTGGCGATAGCTACAAGCGTCCTTCATATCCTCAGCCGTCGGTCGCTCAGTCATTTTTCGCCGAGCACACTCGCCAATTCAATAATGAGCCTAAGCCGAAACAGAATTCAGCTCCTATCAGGCCTGCCGCTCCATCTGTGCCTTCAAGGCCTTCTCAGCAGTCGGCTGACGATTTCGGTCTGCATGCTTCAACTGAACTTTCTGTTGGCATGAAAATTGAACATTCTCGCTTTGGAGTTGGCGAAATCAGCAAAATTGACCGTTCGGGTGCAAGTGCCAAGATTGTCGTCTCGTTTGGCGGTGTTGGCGAAAAGACTTTGTTGCTGAAATTCGCAAGGTTCAAGATATTAAGTTAAAGTAAATGTTTAAGGATTATCCTACCCCATATTTCTTGGTTTACGAGGCCCGTTTGCGTCGTAATCTTGATGTAATTCGTCATGTGGCTGATGCCGCCGGTGTCAGCATTATCATGGCGTTCAAGGCTAATGCCTTGTGGCGTACTTTTCCCGTTTTTCGTGAATATGGCGTTGCTTCCACTGCAAGTTCCGTCAATGAGATGCTTCTTGCCAACGATGAGCTTGGCCGTCGTGCGCACACTTATTGTCCGGCTTACACCGATGCCACAATCGACGCTTTTCTTAGTGGCAGCTCGCACATCTCTTTCAATTCCCTGCGGCAGTATCTGCGCTTTGAGCCTAAGGTGAAGGCCTATAATTCTGCGCATCCTTCGTCGCCTGTGTCCTGTGGACTTCGCATCAACCCCATGTGCTCCGTGGTCGATACCGGCATTTACGATCCTTGCAGCCCCGGCTCGCGTTTTGGCGTGGTTGCCGATGACTTGCACGATTTGCCCGATGGCATTGAGGGCTTCCATTTCCATGCGTTGTGCGAGTCTTCGTCTTACGATTTGGAAAAGGTGCTTGATTCTGTGGAATCGCAGTTCGGCAAATATCTTCCTCGCTTGAAGTGGATTAATATGGGTGGCGGCCATCTCATGACCCGTAAGGATTATGATGTTGACCATCTTATCTCCCTGCTCAGGGGCTTTAAGTCGCGTTACCCGGGCATTCAGGTTATTCTTGAGCCTGGCAGCGCTTTCACTTGGCAGACTGGCGATTTGATTTCTTCGGTTGTCGATGTTGTAACCAATAGTGGCATTTCCACCGCTATTGTCGATGTGTCGTTTGCCTGCCACATGCCCGATTGCCTTGAAATGCCTTACAAGCCTGCTGTTAGCGAGGCTTTGCCTGATGTTGACCATTCAAAGCCAACGTATCGTATTGGCGGTAATTCTTGTCTCAGCGGTGATTTTGTCGGCGATTGGAGCTTTGAAAAGGCTCTTTCTATTGGCGACCGCCTCACTTTTGAGGACATGAACCATTACACTACCGTAAAGACGAATATGTTCAACGGCATTCAGCATCCGTCGATTCTTTATCAGCATATTGACGGCTCTGTCGAAGTGCTTCGCGTTTTTGATTACAATGATTATAAAAACAGAATGTCTTAATATTTTATCAACATGAATATTTCTGAAATCACAAAAAATGTTTTCTATGTTGGAGTGAACG
>JAKVKZ010000081.1 GCA_022484565.1 Muribaculaceae bacterium | reverse complement strand
TTCAGGGCGTGGAAAGTGGTATTTTCGATGGTTTCACTTACACTGCCCTTGGGCATCTTCATCGTAGGCAGTCGGTCGATGATAAATCTGTTGTCCGCTATGCCGGTGCGCCTCTTCCTATGTCGTTCACCGAACGCCATTATGACCAGGGTGTTGAATTGATTGAGACTGACTCCGATGTGCATACTGTTTCTGTCACTTCGCTTCATTTTGATGCTCCTGTAAAGCTTCACAGCATCGATGGTGATAATCTCGACGAGGTTATTCAGAAAATCAATGAATTGCCCGATAAAGATGGTTCTGAGGATGAAAACCTTCTTCCTGTTTACGATGTCACTGTCAAGGTTGATGCCTACAGTTCTTCTGTTAAGGATAGCGTTATTGAGGCTTTGGCTCCAAAGGCTGTCCGCTTGGCTAAGATTTCGCTTCAATTGAATTCCGAAGTGCAAAGTTCGTCGGATATTTCCATAAAGGAGGCCGAGACGATGAAGCCTATTGATATGGCAAAGATGTGCTATAAGGATCAGCTTGGCACTGACATGCCCCTCAATTTATGCAGCTTGATGGAAAAGGTGATTGATGAGGTTGTTGAACAATAAAATCTGAATGTCATGAAAATTCTTGCTATAAGAGGAAAAAATTTGGCTTCGTTGGCCGATGAGTTTGAAATTGATTTCACTAAGGAGCCTCTGCTCTCTTCGGGCATTTTTGCCATCACAGGCGACACTGGTGCTGGCAAGTCAACTATTCTCGATGCCTTGTGTGTGGCTCTGTTCAATAATGCTCCGCGTTTCAATTCGGGCAGCACCGATGTCAGGATTGATGACATCACCGGGCGAAGTCCCAAGAATATTATGCGTCGCGATGCCTCCGAATGTTATGCCGAGGTTGATTATATCGGCAATGATGGTCGGAAATATATGTCCCGTTGGTCTTTGTCGAGGGGTTTGCGTAAAGGCAAGGTTCAGACTGCCAAAATGTTTCTTCGCTCTCCCGATGGCATTGAGGCCGACCGTCTTGATGTTGTCCCGAGCGAAAATGAGCGTTTTCTTGGCTTGAACTATGAACAGTTCACCAAAACTGTCCTGCTTGCCCAGAATGATTTTGCCCAATTCCTCAAAGCGAACACTGGCGAGAAAAGCGAGATTTTGGAAAAGATTACCGGCACTGAAACTTACACGAGAATTTCCCAAAAGATTTATGAACATTCTTCTTTTGCCGACAATCAATGCAAATTGTTGCGCAATGAGATTGATTCCATCGAGATTTTGGGCGATGATGAATTGAAGTCGGTGCAGGATAAGATCGTTGATGGCGAAAAACTTATCAAACAGCTTACTGCCGACGATAAGGAGGCCGAGAAAAAGGCGGAATGGCTTGTCAAGGATAAGTCTATTCAGTCCGCAGTTGAGGAGGCTGAACGCAATTGGACTGCTGCGCAAAAGGCTAATGAGGCTGCTGCCCCGAGGCGTGAACACCTTAAATTGCTCGACCTTGTGCAGGGCATCCGCAGTGTTTTTATCAGTTTGCAGGCCGACAGTAAACTTAATGCCGAAAATGAGAAAAAAATAAAGCAAAGCAGGGCCGATTTGTCGGAAGTTGCTGCTTCGCTTGCTGAAAAGCGCAAGCAGTTTGAGGCTAAAAAGGCTGAAAAGACGGCTGAGGACAAGGCTTTCGATGCTTTGCATCCTTCCATTGTGGAGGCCCGCAAACTTGATGGTGAAATCAGCAATGCCGATTCCCGCTGTGGCGAGTTGAACCAGAAGATAAAAGCCTATCTGACTGAGATTGAGGGCTACAATAATAATTTGAAATCGATTGAAGAGGCTATTGCCCGTGATGTTGCAACCATTAAGGCCGAGAAGCAATGGCAATCTGAAAACGCTGAATATGAGGCCATCCTTTCCGATGTTTCGTTGATTATTCAGAACATCAATTCCTTTATTCTTGATTCTGGTTCAATCAAGTCGGATTCCTTCAGTTTGGAGAAAGTTCATAAGACGTTGGTCGAAAAGGAAAAGCGGAAAGATGTCCTGAAAGGTATTCTTGAAGAACTTGAGCATGAATTGCCCAAGGAACTTGCTTATTTGCGCGAACGTCTGGTTGAGGGCGAGCCTTGCCCGCTTTGCGGCAGTCGGCATCATGATGTACAGGCTTTGCGGCAGACTCTTGAAATCGACGCTAAGGCCATCGAGGAGCGTAAAAATAAGCGTCAGGATGAACTTGATGTTGTAGAAAAGGAAATATCTACGCTGAATTCCCAAATCTCTGGACTTGAAGTCAAGATTGCTCAGGCGGATGCGCGGAAAAGTGCGATATATGCCGATTTGGCGCTTAAACTTGGCAAGTTGCCAGTTTGGAAAGCTGATGCCACTGATTTCGATTTATTGAAATCGTCTGTCGGCAAAAATTGTAGGAAATGGAACGAGAGCAAGAAGTCTCTTGATGATTCAGTGTCGGGCATGAAAAATCGCGAGGAATTGCACTCCAGTTCCATGATTGAGTTGGAAAAGCGCAAAGTCGAGCTTCAAAATGTTGAAAATTTGTTTAAGGAACTTTCTGAGTCGTTGCGGGCTATGCGTGAAAGGCGTGCCGGATTGCTCGGAGGCCGTAATGCTGATGATGTTGAGCGTGCTCATAAAGATAAGGTTAATGATCTTACTGCTGAAATTGAAACGATTGAGGCTGCTTACAATGCCCTTGTCCAGCGCGACAGCGAACTTCGTGGTGTAATCGGCACTCTTTCCAAGTCAATCGACGATTGCAATGTGCGTATTGCGGATAATGAAGAAAAGTTTAGGGATTGGGTGGCTCGTAATAATTTCACTCATGCCAATGAACTTCCAATGCTGTTCTCTGTTTCCACCGATGATATTGACATTGAGCGCAAGGCTCTCGAAAAATTGTCGTCTGATGTCACGTCAGCCGACATTACCATGAAGGAGCGTGTGAAAAACAGGTCAGAACACGAGGCTCTCCCTGAACGTCCTGATGCAGGTGTCACTTTGGCGTCATTGAAGCGTTTGCGTGATGGTTTAAATGCCACGTTGACGGAAAAAAGCAATGAAGTGAATGGTTTGCGTGGCCGTCTGGCTGTCCATGAAGCGAATGTCAGTAAAAGTAAAGACAAGCGAAAAATGCTTGCAGAGGCAGAAAAGGAATCTGCCGATTGGTCGGCTTTGTCTTCGATTTTCGGCTCTGCCGATGGCAAAAAGTTCCGCACTAAGGTGCAGGGCTACACTTTGAAGGTGTTGCTTGAATATGCCAATGCGAATTTGGCCAAACTTTATCGCCGTTATCGCCTTGAGCCTATTCCGGGCAGTTTGCAGATTAGTGTGATTGATGAATATATGGCTGGTGAGCCGCGTCCTTGCAATTCTCTTTCAGGTGGCGAACTCTTTGTGGTTTCGCTTGCTTTGGCGCTTGGTCTTTCGTCGCTTTCGTCAAATCAGATGAACATTGATAGCCTTTTCATCGATGAGGGCTTTGGTGCTCTCGACGATAGCACATTGTCAACCGTGATGGATATGCTTGAGAATCTGCATGGCACTGGTCGCAAGGTTGGCGTGATTTCGCACGTTGCAGAACTCAATGAGCGTATTGCTACCAAGATTCATGTCATCAAGAATGGCAGTTCAAGCCACATCGAAATCGTTTAGCTGTCCGCGGTCTTATTGCTTTATCTGGTATGAGCGTGGAAATCTGAATATTATCGACAGTGCCACCATTGCGGCGAGTATCCACGGAAAATATATGAATGGCTGAAATGCTATCGGCGACACTTTTGCAAGTCCTGCCGCAAGCAGCGTCTGTGCCCCGTAGGGGATTATGCACTGCACTATGCACGAACTTGTGTCGAGCAGACTTGCCACTTTCCTTGGGTCAAGGTTGAATTTATCGGCTATCTGTTTGCTCAAGTTACCCACTGTGATTATCGCTATCGTGTTGTTTGCCGTGCAAACGTTCACAATTCCCACCACAAGCGATATGCACGCCTGTGCTCCGCGGCTTCCGTGTATGTGTTTGGTCAGTTTTTGGATTATGTAGCTAATTCCTCCGTTGTGCCTCACCACTTCCAGCATTCCGCCTGCAAGCAGCGTCACTATTATCAGTTCTCCCATGCTCAGAGTCCCGTCGCCCATCAGTCCGCACATTGCTATCAGGCTTATGTTGGTGCAGCACATTCCAATGATTATCGATGATATTATTCCCAGCAGTAGCACCACAAGCACGTTTATCCCTATCATTGCGGTGATGATTACGATGAGGTAGGGCACGACAAGCCAAAATGATGAGCTTGTAGCATGTATTGTCATTCCCGTTGCTCCTGTGCTGCCTTCAATGAAGTAGATTATAAGGGTCGCTATTGCTGCCGGCCCCGTTATCCAGATGTTTGCCTTGAATTTGTCGCTCATCTTGCAGCCTTGGCTGCGTGTTGCGGCAATCGTCGTATCGGATATGAATGAAAGGTTGTCGCCGAAGAATGAGCCGCCCAGCACCACTGCCACGAAGAATGGTGTGTTTTCACCCGTGCTTTGTGCCAGTTGAATTGCGAACGGTGTCAGTGCCACCACCGTCCCCACCGATGTTCCAATTGACATTGATATGAAGCATGCTGCTATGAATAGTCCCGGAATCAAAAATTGTGGCGGCATTATTGCCAATGTGAAGTTCACTGTTGCGTCAATTGCACCTATTCCTTTTGCCAGCGAGGCGAATGAGCCGGCGAGGATGAATATCCATATCATCAGCAGAATGTTCAGGTTGGCTGCTCCTTTCGAGAATATGTCAATCCTTTCGCTTATTTTTTTGTGCGGAGTGGTGATTATGGCCCACGTCGAGGCTATTATGAAGGCTATGGAAATGGGCATTTTGTAGAAATCGCCTATCACTATCGATATTACGAGGTAGAAAATCAGGAATATTATTACAGGCGAAAGTGCCATCATTCCTGTTCGGTTTCTTATGATTGAGGTATCTTTATTCAATTCCATATTGCAATGATGAATTTTTTTCAAGTTGCGAAGTTACTAATTTTGTGAGTTTTTGCCCTTTCTTCTTGCGCCTTTTTGTGCATTTTGATGTTTGTCTGCCAATTGTTTGCCCTTCTTTTGTTGTATTGCCTTTCAATTTTAGATTTATTAACAGAAAAACCATAAATATTTTCCACCAGTCATTAAACTTTTCTGCATATTTAAGTCTTATTAATACAAATGGCATTTGAACGTGTCATTTTGCCTCGCTTTCATTATCAATTTTATTGCGGGGCAGCTATTAAGTTCAGTCTGCATTTGGCGCTGCGTTGTGTGGTGCTGGCGGAGAAAAGGAATTGTACTTCTCTTCCGTCTTGCAGATTTAGGTTTGGAAATTCGTACTTTTCTCAAATAGCGCGTGAGCGTTCATATTTATAGCACTTTAAATTAAGCATAATGTGATGAATTTTAGAAAGAGAGCTGCGTGAGTAGCTCTCTTTTATTTCTTATTTCTCGTGTTACAATTCTCCCATTTGCCCATCATCTTGATTACTAGTCATATAAAGTGCATAACAATTGCAGAACTACACTTTTCCTATGGAAATAGCCCATAAAAAACACACTTTTCCGAAATCTTACTAATCCACTCCGTATTTTTCCTGAAAAGTCATCATCATATTTCCTCATTAATCAGATATTTGTTCACAAGTCGTTTCAGCATCTCAGTTGTAATGTTCACGATTCCAGCCTTATCAATTTTTTCATGCTCGCTCGTGCCTTTGCGTATCACATGCTTGCAGCGTCTTCCGTCAACTGTTGCGATAATATGATAATTTCCGTGGTAAGCTTGTTCTATGGTTATGTCGCAGATCTCATGACCTGAACCGTCTATGTAGCTGCCAACAGCTTTTTTCGGAATTATTCCCCAGTCGTTTAGGCGTTTTGTTAGGCATGTTTCCACTCTTCCTATCCATTCTTCCTTGACCCCGTTTTTCAAAGCTATTGCCCTGAAAGAGAAAATGGCTTCAGTTACTTCCCTGATTATTGATTCAGCTTTGCGTATTCCATTCTCGGTTGCAAACTTAATGGCATCTTCCCGAGTGATGTCGCTTAGCTTACCGCGTATCATGAGGCAGTGTTCTTTTTCAGGCAGATAACCTCCATTGTCGAAAATGAATGTCATGTCGTAGGCGGGCGAAAGTTTCCATTTCCCTTCTTGGTCCATTATGAACGAGAAATTTTTATTATGGTCGTCGGTATTGTTGGCAACGACATTAAATATCATCCTTCTGTACACTTCTTCCGCATCCTTTTCCGAAAGGCGCATTTTTCGGCATACCCACAGTAGCTTTTCATAACTGTCGGTTTCGGGATAGATAGCAGCTAAAGTCTGTGTGTGCAATTTATTATCCCCGTCTCTGTCGAATCTTTTGGTCATGAAGTGTATTCCGTTCTCTATCTTCAGTGTTTTGGAGTCCATCATTTTTATGCCTGCCTTTGTAGCCATTTCATAATATGTCATCTCCAATTCTGCTGACGACCGTTCTTTGTTGCCGAATTTTATTATGTCGTAGTCGTAGCCTTTAAGTCCCTCCACTTGTCCTGACCGTATCTCACCGGTTTTTCTGTTTATGGCAACAATCGCTTTTGGTTGCCTTCCGCCGGCTGATGTGCCTACGGCAATCAATGCTTGTAAGGTGAGCGATTCTTCTGGCAAAATATGCACACTCTCACGTTGTGTGTAAATTTTCTGTGCTAACTTGGATAGTGCCTCAATGTCTATTTTGTTGTTTTTCGTGGAATGTTTAACCTCTGGCTCGTATTCCAGTGCCCCCATACCACGCTTCCCTATAAACGACAACTTTTCCAACGGAGTTATGTCGGCGTTGGCGATTTTGTTTTCAATGCGCCACGATTCAAAAAGCAGGTTGCCCCATGTGTCGGGTAGCGAATCGGCAAGGAATGGTGGCAGTTTCTGATATATCCTTCCCGAATCACCATATATTGGCATCCTTATGTTTGTTGATGCTATTAGAGGGGCAATATTCAGAACGCTTTCATCAATTTCAGGATTGAACGTGAAATATGAAAGGTGGCGTTTGCTGTCCCATGCGAGGCGGCCTATCTCTTTGCCCCAAAGTATTACTTTTAAAGTCCTGTTCATGGCATTTATTGTTTTTTATGTCGTATTCGTTGCGCCTTCTTAGTGTCTGTGCGGTATAGGTATGGCGATTCCGGCAATTCTGGCATTATTTTGTCAAGCCCGTCAATGCATCCCACTGCTTTCAGCAGCATGATGAATGTGTTCAGCGACGCATTGTTCATTGCGCCGGTCTCAAATTTATGGATGGTGGTCGTTGTCACGCCTGATTGTTCGGCAACTTCCTTTTGTGTCAAATTTGTTCTGAGTCTGTATTCCTTAAAACGCGTTCCAAGCATTCTTACCAGCTCGGTAGTGGAATATTCATATAAATCTGTCATAATTGATTATAACTTAAAAAATAATTATATTTATATGTATTTTATCCATCTAAATATAATTTTATTTATATTTATAATGCAAAGTTACGCAGTAATTTTGATTTTTCCAAACAAATCCCTCTGATTCTTACTTTTATTTCCAAAGTCTTAACTAACCGAATAATTAAGTCTCAACTGCCCTAATTTGAGAATCACAATGTCGCTTATCTGGCATCAATATCCCTCATTATCCTCCATTTCCCATCATTTCATCTCGTCATTTTCTGTATCTTGACACGTCAACTTCTTCATGTTTCTTCTCTTTGTATCCGCCAAGTCTGATTGTGACAGATATACCGAATTGTCGGTAGCAATCAAAGCTCATTTTCATTTTCTGCCCTTTAAAGTCAATTTGCGGATTGATTGCCGATGTCTCAAAAAGGTCGTTGCAGAATGCGTGGACTATTGCCTGTTTCTTCCAGAACGTCCAGCGCACGCCCAGGTTCAGGCTGCCCGAGCCGGGTAAATCGAAAATTGCCTGTTTTGCCTTGCTGCGAATCATTCCGTCAATGTTTAGCGTAATGTCATGTTTTGTCGATAGTGTTATTGCATTCTTTAGTTGTGCCACGCCGTAGAAGATCGCGCGGTCAAAAGGTATGTCATAATAATCGTCGCATTTCTCATGCATCCACACTCCTGTGAGCGTCAACCGCGTGTCGAGCCACGAGCTGAATTTATGAGGTATCGCGGCTTGCAGTCCGGCTTGTTGCTGATAGTTGAAGTTAAGGCTTCTGAATTCCACCGCCAATCGGTCGGGACGCTGGTAGGGAGTCTGCACGAAGTAGTCGTCTGTGTAATTGAACCATGCTGCAAACTGGTATTTATTCTTCACGATATATACTATTTGCGATTGGTATTGGCTCGATGGCTTTAGGTATGGGTTGCCAGTTATCTCATCGTATCCGCCATTGCCGTAAACCGTGAAATTGTTCATTGCCCAGTATTCAGGATAGGTGCGGTCGTTGGTGAAACTTAGCATCCACGTGTTGTTCGGGTTCGGAATGTACGTTAGGTTCAATGTCGGGTAAACATTCCATTTGTTCCACACGTCTGTGTGGTAATATTCTGTTGCGATTGATGCCTCGCCGATTAATTTGTTTCCGAAGTTTTTGCTCGTTCCGCCATAAATGTTCACCACGTCTTCTCTCAGTCGCAGATAATTATCATGGCTTTCCGTTTTGTCTTCGTATTTTTGTCGGTTGTGGTTGAGCGATAGCTTGTACCACGCTCCATAGTTGATGCTCCAGCCGTTTTTCAACTGATGCTCTTGGGCAATGTATAATTTCAATCTGTTCACTCTCTGGTCATTGTCCGCATTGAAATTCAGCGTTCCTGTCGGCATTGAGCTTGTCAGAATTTGGCTTTCCGGGTCATGGTAGTATGTGGTCTCTGCTCCTGCCTTCGTGCCCAGTGGCGATGTGTAGTCAAGTCGCAGGTTGTGCAGCCATGTGCGGTGTTGCGTCAGTGTGTTGCCTGTTATTTCCCCGCTGTAATTGTTGTCAATGTCGTTGTCGTTGAAGTTCCCTTGATAGGCGAGTGCCAATGTGTGGTTGTCGGCAAAGTCATATTCAGCTCCTATGCGGTAGTTGTGGCTGAACAGTTTCGTCAATTGCGTTTGGTGTATTTTTATGTCGTGTATGCTTCCGTCACTTAGTGAATGGTGCGAATCCTCATCGGTTACTCCGTATTCCCTGCCGTGGTTGTGCAGATACATTGCGTCAATAGTCAACTTGCCTTTGTGGTAAAGCAGCGAGGCTCTTTCTCCGAATGTTGCGTCATGTTTTTGGTTGTATGCCACATTTATCTCGCTTTCCATTGGGGCGCCTGTCGCGGTTTTCTTCTTTAATTTAATGTTGATGAGTGCACCGTGCACTTGATACTTTGCTGGAGCGTTGTATGCCACTTCGGCCTTGTCTATTCGGCTTGCCGGCAGGCTCTTGAGCAGCGCCGCAATTTGTTCTTGTGTCATCGATAGCACCTGTCCGTTTATGGCTACGGTTGCCGTGCGGCCTGCAAGTTGGAAGCCATCTCCCTGTTCCATTGCTCCGGGCAGCTCTTTTATGGCATCATATACGTTGTCTGCGCCTTTTTTCTCTATCAGTTGTGGCAAGTCATAAGTAATTGTGCTTCCGTGAACCACTGCCACCGGTCGTTCACCTTTTATCATAATCTCAGGCAGGCTGCGCACTATGCTGTCCATTGCCAGTGAGTCATTTTGGCTTTCAGCTTTCGCTATGCATACCACAAGCAGTGTCATCACTGCCAATGCAATTCTTCGTGTGTGTGCCATGCTTCTTATTCTTTATATTCCAGAATGTCCCCGGGGGTGCAGTCCAGCGCTTTGCAGATTGCCTCAAGCGTTGAAAATCTTATTGCTTTGGCCTTGCCTGTCTTTAATATTGATAGGTTAGTGATGGTTATCCCCACAATGCTTGAAAGTTCGTTCAATGAAATTTTCTTTTTCGCCATCATCACGTCCAGATTCACAATTATCATGGCATTAAATTGTTAAGTCGTTTTCTTCTGAGGCATACACAGCAAGTTGATACAGCAGGGTGATGACGAGGAAAAACAATGGCGATACTATTATGTCGCTGTTCACTTGAATTTCCCTCACGCCGAACAGAATGTTGCAGTTCGTTGTAAATAGCTCAAAAAACAAGTCTGTTATTGTCATTCCCCACAGATAGCCTACATTTCTTGATGAAAAAATCTTGCCCATCTTTAGCTTGCTCAAGCATTTCCGTATAAACAGAAAAGACATCCCAATCATGATAACGCTTGAAATCACGTACCCCGCCAGCTCAATATATTGAATCATCAAAACTGTTGAGTCCGCATTCCACGCTATTGCTTTAATGTTTGAGCCGCCGCCTATATTCACATCAATTATGCCCGACCACCGCATCACTTGCAATGCTAATAGTAGTATCCACCCTGCAATAAGAATCAAAGCCACGTATCCGGCCGATTTGGTTGCTGTAAGCACTTTTTCTTTACTCATATCCTGATTTATTTTTCTGCAAATTTAGTCCATATAATTCGTAATACAATAAATATTTATCGTATTTCGTTAAATATTTAACGTTGTGAAGCATATATGCACAATAATTACATTATTCCAAACACAAATGTGATTTAGCAATAAATTGCTTCGCAATTTTCAATTAGGCCAATTTGCCCCATCTTGCCAATTCCCAAATTTGCATCAATAAGCAAGCCTTTTATGGCAATTTTCTTCTTTTATCCAAGTTTTTAATTTGTTTTGCTTAAATTTTTAATATTTTATTGCATTTTTAAAATTATTCCATATATTTGCATTGTTCATTTGGCTCACTATGTGGACTTTGGTGAGCAGACATGGCGTTTTTTAGAGTACTTTACCGAATATTATCTTTGAATTCAAGTCTGATTATTTTTTGAAATACTTGGAAGATACGGCAGTGAGGTGTCCGCGGTGATTGGTTA
Organism: Muribaculaceae bacterium; assembly: GCA_022484565.1. Lineage (GTDB taxonomy): Bacteria > Bacteroidota > Bacteroidia > Bacteroidales > Muribaculaceae > JAKVKZ01. Next base: position 1,552 of record JAKVKZ010000081.1, on the reverse strand, counting down.
TATTCAATTGCAATGTACCGAATACAATGGCAATTACAGCATTAATAGGCATTTCATTGTTATGCAATTATATATTTAATCTTAATTTTTAAAGCCTTACAGTTATGAAACAAAGAATCTTATTTTTAGCCCTGCTGCTCTTAGGAGTGGCAATGGCGGTGCAGGCGCAGGAATTCACTACCCTTGTAGTCCTGATGAAAGATGGCAGCACCACTAAGGTTCAACTCAGTGAGGAGCCAAAGGTGACATTCAGCGGCAGCAATCTGAATATTGCCACTACTTCCACCACGTTGCAGTTCGACCGCACCAAAGTGCAGCGGTTCAGCTATGTGAACGAAGGCGGTGTAAAAGGAGTGAAGGCGGATGCCAAATCCACCTTTACAAAGAAAGGTGACCTGCTTATTTTTCAAGGTCTGAAAAGCGGCAGCAAAGTCAGCATCTATGGCATCGACGGCAGGCTGATGAAAGAAGCCACAGCCGGCGGCAGCTATGAGATGAGCCTTAGTGAACTCAGTGCAGGAGTTTATATCGTGAACGTGAACGGAACAGCAACCAAAATAACCATACGGCGATGAAAAGGTTTACAATGATCATGATGGCGATGGTGGCTATAGCCACCGCAGCCTTTGCGCAGAGCAAAATCTACGTTTACCGCAATGAAGAAAATACAGTTACCATTCCCGACAGCACAATTCAAGGCATGGAATGTAGAAAGGTGGATTCGCAAATGGTGACGCATACCAACTATGTGATGCAGATAATAAAAACTGCAAGTGGCGATGTGAAGATTCCGCTTTCAGAAATCGACAGCATTTCATTTGTAAAGCCGGTTGGTGATGCCGTTGACCTTGGGCTGAGTGTACGTTGGGCAAGCTACAATGTTGGTGCAAATTCGTCTGAAGATTATGGAGGGTATTATGCATGGGGCGAGACGGAAGAGAAAAGTTGTTATTCTGTTGGCACATATAAATATTTTGATTCCACTACTAAAGATTATATCAACATAGGCGATGAAATCAGCGGGACAAAGTATGATGTGGCTAGAGTGAAATGGGGAGCTTATTGGCGGTTGCCGACCCAAGCCGAGCAGAAAGAGTTGATTGATAAATGCACATGGACATGGACCACACAGAATGGAGTGAAAGGCTACAAAGTGGCAGGGCCTAATGGTAACAGTATATTTTTGCCGGCAGCCGGAAACCGTGACGACACTGATATAAACTACGTCGGAGCGAGCGGCTTCTACTGGAGCGGTACGCACAGCGAGATCCATCCCGGTGACGCTTACTATTTGTACTTCGACAAAAGTGGCGGCAAAAATGTGTACGACGCCGGCCGCATCTACGGCTTTCCTGTTCGTCCAGTTGTAAAATAAGCGAACGGAAGTGAGCGGATTAATTATTGATTATTCAGGATTCAATAGCGAGCCGCTTTAAGTGGCTCGTTATTGAAAACCCTAAAAAGGCAGAATAAGGAACGATGAAAAGGCGACAAGCATAATCAATGGAGCATTAAAAATCCGTTTCACCAATCAAATAAATCCCATTTCAAT
>JAKVKZ010000080.1 GCA_022484565.1 Muribaculaceae bacterium | reverse complement strand
AGGACAGTTGTGAGAGAGCATCTTGGTGAAATCGTAAGCCAGAGTGACATAACTCAAGCGGATGTAGGAACCATCTTCGATGAAGTTGGAAGAAACAGCGTAGAAGTAAGTGTTCACTGTGTTTTGGTCGAGGATTACGGCCTTGGTGTTAGGAGTGTAAGTTCCGTCGCCATTGTCGATAACGCCCTTGAAGATTATTTCGCGGTTGCGGTATTTGTCGAAGAGATGATGTTGTCCGCTTGAAATCAGGCTTCGAGCAGTGACATTGACAACATCTCCACCTTCACGACCATCGACAAGGAATGACAAAGAAAGGTCCTTGTAGCGGAACGTGGAGCCGAGACCCATAAGGAAGTCAGGTTCACGATTACCAATCAGGTTGCCTTTGTTCGGGCTGATGATAGGATAGCCCTGGCTGTTGATGAGCACGTCGCCGTTAGTGCTGCGCTTGTAATCCTTACCGGAGATAGCCGTTGTGGAACCATTAAGGTAAGCAGTAGGGAAGATGTCGCCGTACTGAGTTCCTTGAAGTTCCGTAAGAGATTCAGGCAATGAGAGCACTTTGCCACGGTTGAATGAGAAGTTGAACAATGCAGTCCAACCGAAATCCTGCGATTTCATGATGTCCTGATTAAGGGTCAACTCAACACCATAATTCTTAATCTTACCTTCGTTACGAGTCTGGAGAATAGTACCGGAAGCTGGAGATACGCGAACAGAAACAATCTGGTTGTCGACGATTGATGAGTAATAAGCTGCATCAAGCCGTGTCCATGAATTGAAGAAGCGTAAGTCAGCGCCGATTTCCCAAGTCTTGGTCATTTCAGGCTCAAGAGTGATGGCACGCGAAGTAGTCGGGTCGATGCCGTAGCCGCCATCAGGGAATGTTGACCAGCGTTTGTAAGTATCAGTAAATAGGTAAGCAGGGCAGTCCTTACCGACTTTTGCCCAGTTACCACGAATTTTACCATAAGAAAACCAACTGTTCTGGAGGTGGAAAAGTTCAGAGAAGATTACACCTGCAGTGATTGAAGGATAGAAATAAGTAGGGTCAACCTGCTTCAGAGTGGAAGAACCATCGAAACGTCCTGTTACGGAAAGTTGAGCCAAGCTCTTATAATCGAAGCGGAGTTCGCCGAAGTAGCCGTATTTGTTCTTCTTTGTATGATAAAGGTAGAACATGTTGCTGTTGTCGTCGAAGAGCGAGTAATCGAGGTTGTTGAAACTGTAGAAGTCGCCACCAAGGAGGAAGCGGTCGCCAGCGAGTTGAGCCTCGTAGCCACGTGTCTGTTTGTATTCCATACCATAGAGCAAATCAGCAGTGAGGTCAGGAATTATCTCGCGCTTGTAAGTGGCGAGGAATTGGGCAGTGAGCTGTTCGCCTCTTGAAGGCTCAAACACATATTCACCGAAACGGCTTGCGTTTTCATTGAGCACTGAAGCAACATTAGGGTCAGTAGGATTCAAGAAATCGGAAGTCTGGAAACGAGGAACAGTGTAAGAATCGTAAGTGCTGTAACCCTTATCGTAACCAATCTTGCCTGTGAAAACGAGGTCCTTGAGAGGTTCGTAAGAAACCTGTCCGTTGACGATGATACGAGTGCTTTCAGTCTTTGACTTGTCCATGTAACGTCCATAATAAGGAGAAACAGTGGCACCGATACGTTCTTGATCGGTATAAGCGTCCCAGTTATCGTAGCGGTTAGCCCAGTTAGGATAACCTGTGATGGTCTTGTAGTCGCTCATGTCGCGATTGATGGCCCAACCATAAATAGTTGACATGGAGTTGCCGAAACCACGTGCCTGAGATTCCTTATAACTTGTGGTGAACTGGAATTTCAACTGCTTTGATGGATTGTAGTTGGCTTTCATGAACACGTTGAGCTGGTCCTTGTAGTCCTTAGGCACAACGCCTGCGTTGCGCATATAGCTTACTGAAGAGTAGGTGGAGAATTTTTCAGTACCGCCTGAAAGGGACAAATCGTACTTCTGCATGAAGCCTGTGCCCAAGAAATCACCGACGTTGTCGTAAACCTTGTCGGTAGAGTTCAGAGGAGCACCCCAGCCGCCACCGCCTGCGTTCTCTTTGTAGAATCCCTTAGAACCAGGAGTGTACATTGACTGGATTTTAGGAGTACGCATGGCGTTGGATATTTCCCAACCACCACTTGCGGTGACCACCATTTTACCGTTTTTACCACTTTTGGTGTTAATCATTATAACGCCGTTGGCAGCATCCTGACCATAAAGAGCGGAAGCGGCAGCGCCCTTGAGCACCGTCATGCTTTCGATATCGTTAGGGTTGATGTCGGCCAGGGCAGAGCCTTGACCACGAATAGGCACACCGTCCACAATCATAAGTGGCTCGTTGTTCTGCGACGGGTTGATAGATGAAATGGCGCGGATGATGACCTGCGTTGAGGAGTTAGGTGAACCGCCACCAGTAGAAACCTGAAGACCTGCCACCTTGCCCTGTAAACTGTTGGCGAAGTTGACATTGCCGCCGGCAGTGACTTGATCTGCATCAAGCTGCTGAACGGCGAAGTTCAGTTTCTTCTTTTCCTGAGTTTGACCCATAGCCGTAACCACGACCTCCTGGAGCACTTTGGAATTCTCCTTTAGCGCTACATTGATGGTGGTTTTCGTGCCTACCTTTACAGAAGTAGGGGTCATACCCACATAACTGAAATCAAGGACATCATTGTCGTTGACATCAATTGAATATTTTCCGTCAAAGTCGGTAGCGGCGCCCTTTTGAGTGCCGTGTACCATGACAGTGGCACCAATAACAGGCTCATTATCTTTAGCCTGCGTGACGACGCCAGTCACGGTGCGGGAGAAACCCGTTACCGCAAAGAGAGAAAATAACAGAAGTAATAGCTGCTTTCTCATAATTACTTTTAATTTGTTTATATCCAAGGTTGTTTCACACGTTTGTCTATGACCAAAGTGGATATTGCATTGAAAATCGCTACACCGACAAAGCGGAGAAGCTGAAGAAAGGACAACGGCGGCAGTAAGTAAGCTGTAAAAAGATAATCTGCAAGCCAAAGCCAATCCTATTCAATGGTATATCCTCGATTTCAAGGCGAAATAGTTGTTCTATGATAAGTACGTTTTCGCACATTGATTTTCTTCACAAATCTAATACAATTTTTTCTAATCGGATACAAAGAAACATCAGATTTTGTGAGATATTTCAATTATTTTTGAATTAGCTATATATTTTTATAGTAATTAACAATTTTGGTGGGCTTTATTTCCTCGTTTTTAAACGGTAGGCTTGTTGAAAAATCACTTTTTTGCCATAAAATTTGGAACTGAGGATTGGCAACGAGGTATGTCAAGGTTGATGGCGGAAAGACCTGTGGTGCAAGCTCTACCTCATTTCAATTTACTCATTATGGATTTTAATTGAGAGCCGATACCGATTGTGTAGCCTTGGCGAACGAAAAACACGTGATTGAAGCTGTCGGCAATGATGAAGACGGGCAGTTGGGCGGCATCGGGCAGTTTTAGGGATGCCGTGATTTGCCGCAGGATTGACGAATTGTGGTCTATTCCAAAGACGGCAGTTGACGGCAAAGAGCCAAAATCAAGTTTTCTGACGGCATTAAGCTGCAAGGAATCGGGAAGAAGCAGCATCATCTTCCTGCCCCAGACTTCGAATGACTTATTTTCGGAGGCAATATCGCGCAAGGCATGATTTGACGGCTCTTGACCAGCAGCGATGAGACCCAAAATGAAATAACCGCGTCCGACTTCCGAAAGGATGGACTTTTCTTTTCCAGCGGAAGTGATGAATTTTGATTCGGAATCGAAAGAACCGATTACCGTGGCATCACTTGAAGATGAACGTAAAATCAGGCGGACTGCAATGGACTTTCCCTTGTCGATACGGAAAATGCGCGAAGTGGCGAGAACACTTCCGTCAGCCAAACGATTACCAGTTACAAGAATGTAAGTCCCTACATCGAGCGAAATTCCATTTTTGAAGCCCTTTTCCCAACTCATGCCTTGATTGCCATCGTCGTAGCTAAGCAGAGTGGCCGAGCCATTATCGATTTTGCTAATGGTGAAATTATTGTAATACTGAATATTCTGAGAACCGTCGTATTGAAGAACAAGAGTCCCAGTGGCTGAAGATGACTGCTTGACGGCATCGAAATCCACATCAATCCATTCGGAACTATTGCTTGGTTTATATTGAACTTTCTGTGTCACGTAGTCCTTGCGGGCTTCAATGCCGAGAGTTCGGGACAATGCAACAAAGAAAATGTCGCGGGAACGGCTGTCGCAGATATGAGATTTCCAGACTCCAATCGGCGACATGGCAATGCGCTCAGCACCTAAAGTGGAATCGATGATAATGTTTTGACGGCACCATGTGACAATGTGGTCGGGATGGCTGATAAAATCCTTTGCGAGATCAGCCGGAATATGGTTTAGCAGAAAATGCTTGTAGGGAGTAAGCATTTCCGATTCTACGCGAGGACAAAGAATTGAAGATTTTGCATCGTAACTGTCATTGAGAATTTCCAATGAGGCATCATGCAAATCCTTTTCGCTCAGACTGCTTAATAAAGCTAACGCCCTACCGCCATCGTGCGCATGACTTTCCAGAAATTCAGCAATGATTTTGTGATTTCCGCGCGAGGCTGTAAGGATTGGGGCAATGGAGTCAGCGGGCATTCCTAAACGATTGGCAATTTCGGATACAGATACCTTATTAATAAAGGTGGCAATATAGGCATTACGAATAGAATCCTCTTTTGCTTTCCGCAAATCATTTTTAGTCCGCATCGCTTCACTTACTTCAGGAAGAAGGGCATTGCCTACAGGCGGAACAATATCAAGGGAATCAACGGAAGATAAATCGCTGTTATTGAGAATAGGAATAGTGATTGAAGAATCTCTGCCGAACGAGACTTTGGTGAAACCGTAATGGCCATTATTAGATGCCCATACAATCATGTCGCCTCGGCCAGCCGTGAGGAACGTGTTGCCAGCATTGTCGGCATATTTTGTGGCGACAGTGCAGAACTCACCATAATTATATATTTTGAATTCAACTTTGGCATTTGGAACAGCCTTTCCGTTATTGTCAACGATGTGAAAATTGCAACGGGCGGCATTGGCATAATTCTTAATGAGATTTATTTCAGTGAAATTTGACGTTTCGAGCATAACCTCCTCTGGCCCGACATAATGGCCGAAAACCCGTGTGTGGGTGAGCAGTGCGCGACTTGCCGGAGTGTTGAACCAAGCCAAGTCGAGAATGGGTTCAGGCTCGCAAGCACCAATGAAATGCCATTTGCCGTCGGCCCAAGCCTCAACCCATGCGTGATTATCGTCGGTATGTGCCCAACGGGGAGTGTAAACCTGTCGGGCAGGTATGCCTACAGCCCGCAGAGCGGCAACGGTGAAAGTGGATTCTTCGCCACAACGACCAATTGCAGTCCTGACAGTGGTGAGCGGAGAACTTGTGCGGGCATCGGAAGGTTCATAATTAACCTTTTCGTGGCACCAGTGATTCACTTCAAGGATAGCTTCGCTCATTGTCAATCCGGATATGCGAGGCTTCAACTCATTGTAAAATTCCATACGGCAACTGTCGAGATTCTCATTGTTGACGCGAAGAGGAAGGACAAAGTGGCGGAACAAGATTTCGGGAACAGATTTGCCCCATGGCATCTCAAGGCGAGCCTTGAAAGAACTGCGGACGTTATTAAGATAGAATGAGGTGGGATAATCCGTCACGTCGGCAAGAGGCATATAGGCATAAAGGAATTGCAAAGCCTCCATTTCGGTACTGCTGATATTCAACCCCTCGACATTGAAAAATTGCTGGCCGACAGCCTTCAACTTTACGCTGAAATCATTGTCGACACGTTGACGATAGGCATTATCACTTATGAAATGCTGATTATCAGCAAAACAGGCAGTCGAAAATATGGTAAGAGCAAAAAGAATAAATAATTTTTTAATCATGATTCCCGAAGTTTTCATTTCGGCCATAAAGATAATGAAAAAGGATAGAATAAGATGCTATAACGGCATAAAATACAATGCGGTTATCCCAAATTTATGTAACTTTGCAGCCAAAATTGAGATGGAAATAAAGGATGGAGAGGGTAGATAAATACGATATGTTCACCACTATGAGCGTGCCACGCCTGATTTGCAAACAGGCAGGACCGACCATTCTGAGCATGCTTGTCACCGCCCTCTACAATATGGCCGACACTTTCTATGTGGGCCGGATTAACACACAGGCTACCGCCGCAGTTGGGGTGGCGTTCTCGCTGATGGCGATAATACAGGCATTGGGATTCTTTATGGGACATGGTTCGGGGAACTTTATTTCCAGAAGTCTTGGAGCAAGAGACATCGGCGCTGCCAAAAACATGGCCACTACTGGATTCATAAGCGGAATGATTTTGGGCACAATAATCATGATTGTCGGACTTATATTTCTTGAGCCGCTTTGTGTGGGATTAGGCTCTACACCGACAATATTGCCATACACGAAAAAATATATAGGAATAATTCTGCTTGGAGCACCGTTCATGACATCCTCTTTGGTGCTTAACAACCAGATGCGATTTCAAGGAAATGCCGCATATTCAATGATTGGAATTGTGAGCGGGGCAGTTTTGAATATAGCTTTGGCTCCATTGTGCATATTCACGTTCGGTTGGGGAATAGCTGGAGCTGCGATTGCCACAGTGTTTTGCCAAATTTTCAGTTTCACCTTATTGTTCATTATGGACCATAAGGGGAGTAACATCAGCATAAAATTCAGATATTTCAAGCCATCATTAAGTATATACAAGGAGATAGTTAAAGGCGGTTCTCCGTCGCTTTGCCGACAAGGGCTGGCCTGCATTGCAACATTGATGCTGAATGTGGCGGCCGGAAGTTATGGCGATGCTGCGATTGCCGGTATGAGCATTGTCACACGCTTCACATTCTTCATATTTGCATTTGTGATAGGATTCGGACAAGGATTTCAACCAGTGTGCGGATTCAATTACGGAGCAAAACTTTATGACAGAGTGCTTAAAGGCTTTTGGTTCTGCGTCAAGGTATCAACCATATTTCTGTTGGTATGTTCAATTGTATGCTTTATTTTTGCGCCTCAAATTGTAGAGATATTCCGTCATGACCCTGATGTGGTGGCAGTTGGCACGCCTGCGTTGAGGTGGCTAATGGCTGTGTTCCCGCTTGCCGCTTTTGTGACGACAAGCAATATGATGCTTCAGACAATCTGCAAGAGCGCAAGGGCGGTGATACTTGCATCGTCGCGACAAGGGCTTTTCTTTATTCCTCTCATTCTGATATTGCCATCGTTTTTTGGACTGAAAGGTGTGGAAATGTGTCAGGCAATTTCGGATATGCTTGCATTTCTGATAGCCATTCCGTTGACATGGGGCGTGATAAGAGACCTTGGCGCAGGCAAATGATTTGACAAGAAATATGTAAGCCTGCAAAAAAACCATAATAAATGGTTCAGCGACAATAATCCAGACTTTCGTAGCGTTATATAATTGAATTTGCGAACGGAATGGTTCAAAAATGAAATTGGAATATTAGAAGTTGAGGCATCCACATAAAAATTCTAAAAATTAACAATATTTTATTTGTGAATGCGATCAATTCAAAATATAAGTAGTAATTTTGGACAAGTTTTTTCATAGGATTAGATTTTTAAGGTTTACTATACACGGCTGTTGTGAAACAGCCGTGTATTTTTTTATACCAATCGCCAGAATCTGCGCTGGCAGGCGGAAGACTAAGAATTCTAATTCATTTCATCCTGTCGAGCAAATATAATAATTCGGATTGCTGATTGAAGCCATATTTTTTGTAATCCTTGTAAGAGGGTATCCAATCGGGATAGAAGACTTTAGCATGCCGGTCGGCGGCTGGCAGAAATACCTGCATGGTATTTGAAATTGAACCTGTTATTTTAGAATAGGGCAACTGAAAAGGAGTTTGCTCCATAAATGTATTAGGAGCTTGGCTTGAAGGTACGCCAACTACAGTCGCTCCCATCTTCCAAAGGAAAAATGCGAAGTGAAATGCGGCGCTGAATGTCCATTCATCGGTGACAACATAAACGTTGGCAGGAGTGTAAATGGGTTTGCCATGCAATGGTTCCAGTGCCTTGCGCATACCGCACATGCTGCTTGAAATGAACTGCGACCTAAGAGAGTCGATTGGCAGATTTGCATTGCTCTTATCTTCGTAAGAAATTAAATCACCGATATTGTAGTTTGATTGATTCTCATGGTTGAATTCCTGCAAAGTCATGTTCATCTTTTTCAGATACAAGTCCGACAAAAGCACGTGGTCGCTTGTGCCCATGTCAGTGGTAAGATAACGGTCGCCATACATCATGTAAAGTGCTGGAAGAGTGATTGGTGTCCAACCGCCTTCGTCACCACGAAGGTCAATTATGAGATTTTTCGAACCATTCATCCGCATCTCTTTCAACATTGCCAAGAATATTTCAGAGAATGAAGGCACATTTTTCACAGCTTTTGCGGAGTCGGCAGGCATTTCAGATTGCAGCACATTTTTGTAGAATGATTTCAGTTGCTGCATGGCTCCAGGCCAATGGTTCTGCAAGGTGTATTCAAAATTTTCGCGTGCCAAGATGTTGATCAATTTCAGCATCATCACATTTTTCCGCTCATCAATAAATCCGTATTGCAAATTTTTGAGTGAAGACAATTTGTCGTCATCAGGAAATTGTGCAAGTTCGGTGTCCTTTTCCAATGGCATAAGAGAAATGGACTTGTGCTCGCCATTTGGCGTGAGCAGCTCGAGGTCAAATTTATTGATGTAAGGCAAAATCCTTGATAAGGCAGTGAAATTGTCATAGCTAAACATAAATTCAAGGTTACCATATTCACCGTAAATGTTTTCGCACGGGTAAATATTATTGACGGCGTTCAGCAGCGAATCGACTGATATACCATTAATTCTTTCCACTTTACTTCCGAGCAGGTTGCTTTCAGCCGTAGGCAAGGCATTGATTATTGCCCCATCAGGAATAATCTTCAATCCAAAAGGAATCTTACCTGAATTAGCTACGCGTTGAAAATGATAATTCAAGAATGTGTGTCCGTCATGCAATTTAGACAGGAAATTTTCAACAGTAAGAGCAAACTCATCAATGCTTGAACATGATTTGCGAATTGCCATTTCAGTCTTTTTGCTTTCCACATTAAAGAAAACTCGACCACCGAAAGAGCTGTAAGGGTCGGGATGCGACGTTTCAAGCAATTTTGAAAGGTATGCGAAATCGCGGGCAAGAGAGTCGCGATTAATGGAATTATTGTTGTCGCCGGCAAATATCGGGATTGTGACTGAAAACAAAAGTATAGTCCAAATTATTTTCTTCATTATAAACGCAATTTATTAGTTGGTCGTTTTTTGATATGCGAGCCTTGGAGTACCATTATGGCAATAAATTATGCCGCAATACGTGAATCCAAGTTTTTCCAAAAGATGCCTCATGACAATATTGTCGGAATGTGTGTCAACCCTGATATTGCCTATCTGTGATTCGCACCAGTTGAAGCAAAATTCTCCAACTCCTTTTATTGAGCCGTTTGAGGCCAATCGGTGGACAACGCCATAAGGTTTATCATTAAGCCAATTGCCACCCTCTATAATATGGTAAGTAGGGTCATCACCTATGATAAAGGCAAATGTGCCTATAATTCTGCCTTTATTGTTAGAGCAAACGTAACTGTTGCCGCGGAGAATTTCGTCGGCGATGAAGTCACGTGACGGATAACCATCAATCCATTGGTTTGCATTTCCCGTCCGAGCCATGAATTGGCGGGCATAGGAGAAAATCTCCATCAATACATCAATGTCAGAAAGTATGGTTTTACGGATTATCATAATTTACGAAAAGTAGAGAATGAAATACGTTGCAAAGATAACGATAATAACAGGCCGGAGTTGAAATAATAGATGATTTTAGCGCAGAATAGATGAAATATCAGTATTTATTAGTTCGTCGGGTGTCATCCAAAGAATCTCATCGTCCTTTGCAAACCAAGTGAGCTGTTTTTTTGCATAAACTCTTGTGTTCTTTTTTATTCGCTCACGGGCAGTGGTGAAGTCCATTAAACCATCGAAATAGGCAAACATTTCCTTGAAACCTACTGTGTTGAGTGAATTTAGATGTCGCAACGGAAGTACCCTTCGAGCTTCTGCCTCAAGCCCGAGATTCATCATGACGTCAACCCGATGGTTGATTCTATCGAAAAGGTCAGGGCGCTGCATATTCAGTCCAATCTTTACTATGCGGAAAGGACGAGCCTTTTTTTGCCCGGTGCGGAGCGAAGAATAGGGTACACCAGCTTCCTCACAAATCTCAATGGCATGAATAATCCTTTTTGTGTTGTTAAGGTCAACTATACTATAATATTTTGGGTCATGTTTCTGTAGAATGGCTTTTAGGCCTTCGATTCCCTCTGAAGCATATAGTTTCGCAATTCTATTTCGGACTGAATCACTTATGGTGGGAATGGCATCGATACCTTTGCAAACAGCGTCAACGTAGAGCATAGAGCCACCGCACATAACCACATAATCATTATTTGAAAACAGTTGTGGCAAAAGATTCATTACATCCTCTTCAAACTGTGCAGCACTGTAATATTGTTCAAGGCCAAAGATGCCGACAAAATGATGGTGGACTTCAGCCATTTCTTCTGCCGTAGGTGCGGCAGTGCCAATGGGAATGTCGCGATAAATTTGTCGGGAGTCAGCAGAAATTATGTCGGCTCCAAGCTCTTTCGCAATCTTGACAGCAGCTCCAGTTTTTCCTACACCAGTAGGGCCAGTTATGACAAATAACGTCTTCACAATTATTGTTTATAGAGAAAATTCCTAATATTATTAAAAGTGTAATAGCATAATATCATTTGATTTTAGTGAAATTATTCACGAAAAACGCATGAAATAGAGATAAATATATTATAAGAACAATGAAGCTTGAACAAGTTTGGGAGTCCAATCGGCAAGAGGAATAGGGATGTTGAGGAGACCATCAGAAAACTTCAGATTATTTGAAGTGAAGCGGACACGAAGAGGAGAATTATATTTTCCGGCATAGACACTAAGGCTTTTTCCAGCGACTTTAGTGTCGGCCTTAACCTCAACCGGTACAATTGATTTATTGATTTCAATTGCAAAATCCACTTCGGCACGGCTTTTGGGACTCCAATAGCAGGGAACAGCCTTTCCTCGTGAAATAAGAGATTGGAGAACAGCAGTTTCAGCAATGATGCCACGGAATTCAGTATAGCCGATACCTCCACCAAGAATCATTTCCGGAGCAATTCCAGCCATACGGCGTAAAATTCCACAGTCGCAAGGATAGGCTTTAAATGATGATACATCAATATTGCCGGACATTGGCAATTTTGGCTCTTTCAGGTTGAAAACCATGCAAATCATGCCAGTACTGTCAAGCCATTGCACTGCATTTTCATATTCACGTGCTCTGGCACTGGCCTTAATGACTTTATATTGGAACTTTTTACTGCTTTTAACGAGTTGAGCAGGGAGTGAATTCCAAATTTCAGAAATATGAGGAATCTCTGAAGGAGAACAGAACTTTGTGCTGTCGAGTTTGAAACCATTAAGCACGTTCTGCAGTGCTTCATCAACACTTGCCATTCCCTTATCGTCGAGTAGAGCAGATGTGGCGGCAGGCATTCCGCCGCAAAGCATGTAACGCAGATGCTCAGTGCGCAATTTGTTCATTATTAATGTCGGTAAAGGCATAATGCTGCCGAGATTTTCGGCATATTCACAAGTGCGCTTGTCAACTGTGCCAAGGAATTCTTTGAAAGAAACTGGATGAATGTCAATTATATCAACTTTCTTGGTGTCAATTTCCCAATTCTCATGCTTTATGGCAGGATTAAACAAGCTGCTGGCTGCAATAACGTGGAATTTGGAAGGGTATTCGCTGAATGTGGCAATAGCCTTAAGCACTTCAGAACATTCCTGAATTTCATCAAAGATAATCAAGGTCTCGCCTGCGCGAACAGGCACATTGCAAAACATTTGAATCTCCTTGACCATATTGTCAAAATCCATTGAACCATTGAAAGATGACAGTTCAGGCATGGTCTCAAAATTAAATTCCGCCACATTGTCGAAACATTCGCTTCCAAGTTCGTGCATAATCCAAGATTTGCCGACACCTCGGGGTCCACGAAGCACGATAGGCTTGTGGTAGAAGTCATCCTTCCACTGCTTCAAGTCATCAATTATTTCTCTCTGAATTTTCATTATCAATACTTTTTACCGCAAAATTAGTGCTTGTATTCACATTTTCTGCGTGAAATTGCGGCAAAGATAAATATAATAATTCATATTGGTGCGCTTTTGAACGCATAAATTTTGAGAAATGATTAAAAAGGCGATAGTGAAGTGCGATGCTAATTCTTAATGTTCGGTTGATATATAACATCCATTGCAGATTCACAATAGAAGTGCAACAACGGAGCGCCAGTGGAAGTGAAAATTAATATGAAACACACACCGCGGGAGCGCCAAGCGGCAAGGGGCGAGTAGCCCCGCCGAGCGTCAACAAGCAATGC
>JAKVKZ010000079.1 GCA_022484565.1 Muribaculaceae bacterium | reverse complement strand
CGGACGATACGACGGTACTTCACGCTTCAAGAAAGGCAACCGCTGGGGATTCTTCCCATCAGTATCGGCAGGCTGGAGAATTTCAGAAGAACCTTTCTTTGAGCCTTTGAAAGATGCTATCAACAACCTGAAATTGCGTGCATCGTACGGTGAACTCGGTAATCAGGCCATCAGCGGCTACTACCCTTACGCTTCATCTGTGAGCGGTGCATCAGGCTACGGATATTGGTTTGACAAGACTTTATCAAGCGGTGCGGCACAGACACAGCTTGCAAATGAAAAAATCACATGGGAGAAGTCGAAACAACTTGACTTCGGCGTTGATGCCTCATTCCTCGGCACAAGGCTGACCTTCGGCGGCGACTACTACATACGCAAAATCACAAACATGCTTCAGCAATTCCCTGTTCCACTCTTTGTGGGCATGACAGCACCTTGGACCAACGCCGGCGATATGCGCAACAACGGTTGGGAATTATCCATCGGCTGGCAGGACAAAATCGGGGATTTCAGCTACCGCGTGAAAGGCATATTGAGCGATGTGAAGAACAAAGTGCTTGACCTTTACGGCAAAGAATACGTTGGTTCAACAACCATCACAAAAGAAGGAGAACAATACGGTTCATGGTACGGATATGTGGCAGACGGATATTTCCAGAACCAACAGGAAATAGACGATGCCAAGTGCGTGTACGGCGGCAACAAGAGCAACATCAAGCCAGGATACATAAAATATGTGGATGTTGACGGCAACGGCACAATCAACTCCGACGACCGAGTTATTCTCGGCAATCCATCGCCACGCTACGAATACAGTTTAAATCTAAGCTGCGAATACAAAGGATTCGACTTTTCAGCATTCTTCCAGGGAGTAGGCAAAAAGGACGTTTACTATTCAGGAGCAGGTGCACGCGCATTATGCGGCAACTACACCATATATAAATATCAGATGGACTATTGGACACCTGAAAACCCGAATGCGAAATTTCCTATTTTGCTCGAAGACCCGAACGGGACGAACCCCAACAACATGATTTCAAGTTTCTGGGTAAAGAGCGGCGCATATTGCAGGCTCAAAAATATCGTGCTGGGCTACACATTGCCAAAGACACTGACACAAAAGGCGATGATATCAAATTTGCGGTTCTACATCAGCGCACAAAACATCTTTACCATTTCAAACAAGTTCTACAAGGGATTTGACCCAGAGAACAGCATCGGCAGCGGCGCAAGCATGTACCCACTCAACAAGACATTCCTTTTAGGCGTTAATCTTGAATTTTAACAACAGACGAAAATGAAAAAGACATTATTATACAGCGTAATAGCAGCCACAGTGATTGGATTGGCATCGTGCTCCGACTTTCTCGACAAAGAAAATCCATCGTACGACGCCAATGGATTCTACAAGACCGAGGCTGGACTGAAAGAAGGCGTGACAGGAGTATATCCACTTCTATATTTCGACATGAACTGGGCAGTTCCGGCCTGCATAGTACTCGACCACTACACGGCATACGGACTTGAACAGGACGAGAACGCATCAATAGGAGCCGGCGGGACACTCAATCCGGACAATGGCAAGATACAGGCATTCTGGAGCGGTGAATATGCAATTGTGGCACGAGCCAATTCCGTGATTTACGGAGCAAAAGACGCCATAAACGGCATGAGCAGCGATGCCAAGCAATATTACAGCGAAGCTCGCGTATTGAGGGCTTACGCCTACTACAACCTTGTGTCGGCATTCGGCGATATTCCATTCTTCACTGCACCAGTGACAATCGACGAATACACATCAGGACGCACCGAAAAGGCGAAAATAATTGATTTTCTACTTCAGGATCTCGACAGCGCAGCAGTGTATCTGCCATGGACCGCAACAGAACGCGGACGTGTGGACCGCTCGGTGGCATACGGACTTGCAGCAAGAATAGCACTCTTTGCAGGCAGCTTCAACGTTGACAACCGCGGACAGGAATATTTCCGCAGAGCAGCCGACGAAGCCAACAAGGTAATAGGTCAACGCCATCTTGCAAAGAATTTCGGCGATTTGTTCAATCTTACAGGTCAGGCCAAGAGTGACGTACGCGATGAAGCATTGTGGGAACTCATGTATTCATCAAACGGCACTAAAAAGACGCATACCGTGGGTTATGGACACTCATCACGCAACTATGGCTCATCAGTACGTTTCCCGAGTTCGCTGATTGTTGACACATACGAATGCACCGACGGAAAGCGCATCGACGAATCACCTCTTTATGACCCAAAACACCCGACAAGAAACCGTGACCCGCGCTTTGAGGCAACTTTTGCCGGACATGGCGACACGGTGAACTATACGAACTCCGACGGAGCAAGCCCGCTGAAACTTATAGTAAATATTTACGATGCAAAAACAAGATTCTATCCACGCAGAAACGCATGGTATTCATCAGAAAACGTTGATGTAACCACTAGCAAACCGACTCTCGTCAACAATGGCGTAGGCTATCTTTGGAGAAAATACGCCAACGAGAACACCGAACAATTGATGAGTTCATCATGCAACCTGATGCTCATGCGCTATGCAGAAATCCTGCTGACTTATGCAGAGGCAAAGATAGAGCTTGGCGAACTTGACCAATCAGTTTACAGCGCAATCAATCAAGTGCGTGAACGTGCAGGAATGCCCGACGTGGCAAGCGACCGCATTGGAAATGTTGAGAAAATGCGCCAACTGGTGCGCCGTGAACGCAAAGTGGAATTTGTGCTTGAAGGTCTGCTTTTTGTGGATGTACGCCGTTGGGGCATAAGTGATATGCTCAATGAGCACCCAACTTACGGTCAGCCATTGCCAACTATAAAATACGAGGGAATGGAAGCGACTGATATTCCAAACTTCAAAACGGACAGCCGCCATGACCTTAACGATATAGCATCGTACGAAGCCTACAAAGAGAAACTTCGCGTGCGCGACAAGAACAGATATTGGGACAAGAAGTTCACGTGGTGGCCAATTCCAAGACTTGAAACCGACCGCGACCCGAGCTTATCAAATCCTGACTACGAATAACAGAAAACAACAAAAATGACAAGCAAGCAATGTAATATCAATAGGAGCAACTTTGCGGGAAGGACTTTAAAAGTCCTTCTTGCAACGGTTGTGGCTCTTATGACCGCATGGAACGTAAATGCAGATGACGCTACACTTTCCAACGGAAAAGTGAAAATCACTTTTGCGCAAGGAAATAAGTTCGACATCACAAGCATGATTCTCAACGGGCATAAAGTGATAGACAATGCCGGCTTGAATACTGAACCTTGGGCACTGACATACGTAGGCCCACAAGGTGAAAATCCTGAATTGCTGCCATCGCACGCAGTGTACGAGGGATGCAAATCCATACAAAGCGGGGACACATCCAAATTACAGTTCACTTGGCTTCTGACACTTTCATACTCAATCAGCGTGAACGTGAAGATGACAGTTTCTCTTCCAAAAGATTCAGAACTTGCATATTGGGACATTGAGGCAGGAACGCCGCAAGGCTGGATTATCCGCGAAACCCAATTTCCAAGAATCACGGTGAACCGTCCAACTGACGGGAAATTAATTACTTCCGCAGGATGGGGCAATGAATACGAATTAAAAGAAAAGACATTTGAGAGCAACTATCCTTCATGGTCAGGCTCAATGCAACTCATGCTGCTTCATAACACTGAAGGAGCGTTCTACTATTCGACCCAAGACCGCAATGCCTGTGGAAAGAGGTTCGAAGCAATTGTTGAAGGAGAAAAAGTAACCTTGCTTACTGACGTAATCAACAGCGAGGCATGGAGCAATCACAACTCAATGACCTACGAACTACCTTGGACAACTGCTACTGGCTTCTCGACTGAAGGATGGAAAGCCGCAGCAACACAATGGTACCGTCCGTTCACATTCACTACCCAATGGGGAAACAAAACACTCGAAAGCAGAAACATTCCAAAATGGCTTTACGACACAGATTTATGGATACGCGCAAAACATGTCAACGATGCCACACACGAAGCAGTAAATAAGGCTATCGACTATTTCGGCAAAGGTATTGGCGTGCATTGGTACTTCTGGCACCATTACCCCTACGATACCCATTATCCTGACTATTTCCCTGCAAAGGAACATTTCACCGAATGGATTGCCGACGTGCAGAACAAGGGCTGCCACGTGGTTCCTTACATCAACGGACGCCTTTGGGACCCTGATGCTGACAGCTACAAGGCCATGAACGGAGCAAGCGCATCATGCCGCAAAGCTGACGGAACGCTCTACACAGAAATATATCCAACATCGAAAGTCCTCAACACCGTGACATGCCCCGCCTCAAAAATTTGGCAAGGCATCATCACTAACCTTGTGGACAAGATACAATCAGAATTGAAAACCAATGGCGTATATATCGACCAGATAGCCGCTGCAGCACCACAACCATGCTGGGCAAAAAATCACGGCCATGCAACCGGAGGAGGTGACTATTGGCACTATGCCTACCGCAACCTTATGGAAAATCTGCGGGCAAGCCATCTAATGAGAAACAATATATTTATCAGCGAAGAAAACTCAGAATGCTATCTCGATTTATTCGATATGCTGTTGACAGTGAACACTCCACGCGATGGCAGAATTGTACCGCTATTTCCTATCGTGTACTCAGGACGGCTAATTACTGCCGCATACACTTACACACCGACTGATGCGCTAACAAAGGGCGATTTCAGGTTTGAGAATATGCAGTGCTTCCTCTACGGCTCACAACTCGGTTGGGTTGACCCCACTTTGCTGATGAAAGACGAGGCAAAAGCAGAGGCAGCATTCCTGAAGGAACTGATGACAATGCGCAAAGCTCAACATGATGTGTTCTACGGCGGTCGCTACATCAACGACTATATTCCAGGCGGAGACAATCCTAAAGTTGACGTCGTTGGATTCAAGGGCAAACAAAACGTTGTGCAAGGTTCGGAATGGCTAAGCACCAAAGGCAAACGAGTACTATACCTTGTGAATATGGACAATGCCGACCATACTGTAACACTACCTGACGGCAAACAGATGACAATAAAATCATGTAAAGCTGTCAGCATAAATCTATAGAAAAAATGAAGAAATTTTTACTACTCATATTAATAGCCGCCGCAGCGACAATGGCATCAAGCGGGTCCACTACATGGAACTTGCAGGGGGTGAAATATAATGTAGATACACTCTACCATGCACAAATTGGTCCGGGCACAACCCAGACGACAGTGGCATTGAGCGGTGCCGTCAACTTGACCGTGTATTACACCACTACTTGCCTAACCAATCCTGATGTGAACCTGAAAGTGATTATGAGCAAGAATAACCTCACAAGCACCGCAACTGTGGCAAATATGCCGACACTTCACGGCGACAACAGCAACACTTATTTCGCAGGCGTAAATTCCGATTATTTCAGCAGTGGCGGCAGCATCGGCACAACAGTGGTGAGCAATGAACTTTACAAAAGTTACAAAGGCACAGGCTGGTATGCCATAGGAATTGACTCGGCGAAAATATTACATTCAGGCGCACCCTACACCACTCTCCGCATGGTATCGCCCAACGGTGGCCAAGCATCAATAAAAGCGGTGAATGTAGCAAGAAGCAGTAATGAACTGATTCTCTACACATGGTGCAAAGGCACGTCAACCGGCACGGACAATACAGGTGTGGAAGTAGGCGCTGTAGCTGTGGACGCAGGGGGACTAAAAGCCAATGGCACGACGCGTATGAAGGTGATTACTGCCCCTCAAAGCAAAGTAGGCAACATGGCGATAGCACCCGACAGCGGTTTTGTGCTCTCAGGAAACGGATTCACCACCACTGCCCTATCAAAAATGCAAGTAGGTGAAATTTTCGAAGTTACTCCAACCATTTATTTCAACAACGTCGTGACAAACGGGATAACTGAGATGGCAGGAGGATGCCCCATGTTGCTGCAAAGCGGCAAGATACTTGAGACACAAGGGCTTCTCGACCATCTATCAACACGCCAACCACGCACCGCAATAGGCTATAATGCCACAAGCGATACAGTGGTGCTGCTCGTGGTGGATGGACGCGAAATAGGTGAATCAGCAGGTGTGACCTCTAAAGATCTTGCTGCAATGATGCTCAATCTCGGCTGCAGCGAAGCACTGAATTTTGACGGCGGAGGTTCGTCAACGCTTTACGTGAAAGGACTTGGAGTACGCAACAACCCAAGTGACGGCACTCCAAGAGCAGTGAAGCAAGGATTGTTTCTTGCCACTCCAGCCACCGGCGACAATACTATAGCAAAAATACGCTTTGCCGACTATGTGGGTAAAGTGGTCGCAGGCGGGACTTACAAACCAGTGATATATGGATACGACACAAAAGATGTGCTTATCAACACCAACGTGACTGAATTCACGCTTTCATGCCCGACAGAAATGGGCAAGACAAACGGAACTACAGTGACTTGCGAAAATGTCAACGGAGTTTTCCCTCTTACTGCAAACTACGGAAACCTCTCCGCTTCAATTCCCGTCACAGTGGGTTCGGGCGCAGGAATTGCCACTATTAACGCTGATAAAGCCATAAGCATCTATCCTAACCCGATAAATGCAGGTGAAAATGCCAAAATAGTCACTAAAGGCAAAGCTGAAATCAGCCTATACTCAATAAGTGGGCAACTGCTAAGCACAATCACTGCAGATGGAGGCTATTCGGAACTGCCCACACAAAATCTCCCCAAAGGTATTTACATCGTAAAAGCCGAGGGACAGACATTGAAACTAATTATTAAATGACTTTTTATAAATAATTTATTGTTTAATTTTAAATTTAAAGAAAATGAAAAAGCAATTACTCTCAGCAGCATTGATGCTTTTAGGCGTCGTTGCTCTCAGCCCGTCAGTTGACGCAAAATCAACAATGGACTCAACATTGTCGTTGGAATGGATGAACACTGACGTATCTACACTCGAAACGAATGCACGCCAGGCATTTGCCAAAGACGGCAAATTCTACCTTCAGAACAAAGCCACAAGCAAAATCGAAGTTTGGGATGGAACAGGCAAATTAAGCGAAATTGCCTCAGGCGGTGGCACAAACATCACCACTGATGATGCAGGCAACATCATCGTACGTCTCGGTACATTCAACACCAACTATGTGAACACCCGCAATGAGATGCGCATCATCTCAGCCGACGGCACAAAGACCGTTGACCTTCCATTAAGCGGCATTCCAGCCAACCGCGCCGACTTCTGGGGACACGTTAAAGGCAATGTACTTGATGCAACAACCGGTGGCATGCTCTACATGGGCGTTACATGGTATCCTAACATTGTGGAAATTCCTATCATCAATGGTGCTCAGGATGTAACCAACACTTACACCTATCATTACACAAGTCCTTTCGGCATTTCAGGCAACATCACCACCACCACATTGATGTCGGCATGGAACGGCGACGAGCATCTGTCAGTCCTCAGCCCTTACATTACAAAAACAAACTGCAACTCTATAGAGCAACTTGGACTTGACACTGACGGCAACTGGGTTCACAAGGGCTTCTACATCACTCCACGTCACAATGGCTGCTCAGGCTACACTTTGTTCACAATGGGCGGACAACGTTTCATCGTTTATTCTACAGGTTCAAACAATGCTGACGGATTCTCAATAGCTAAAGTAGCTGTGAAGGATTCTTCAAAATTCGAGGATACCGACGAGAACTACAGAGTTGGCACAAAATACGCTGAAACAGGCGATGACGGTAAAGTCACTTACGCCAACAACGCATTCTATGGCAACCATTTCAGTGCAGAGACAATAAGCGACACAGAAGCTTACATCTACCAATATTTTCCAAAAGGATATATCGCAAAATACAAATTCACTTATAAGAACAGCGGCGTAAAGGCAGTGAAGTCAACTCCTGACTACAAAGTTATAGGCAGAAACGGCGAAATCACAGTTACTGGTGCCAATGGCAACATAGAGGTTTACACCATAGGTGGTGCCCTCATCAGCACAGGTGCTGCAAGTGTGAATTGCGCTCCTGGCCTCTACATCGTGAAAGTCAATGGACAAGCTACAAAGGTAGTCGTTAAATAAGTATATTTCCCTTCAGCATTAGGGAGGTAAAACGGTTGTTATTATGGTTTAGCTTTCATTAATGGGGCTGCTTAGCTTTTTGCCGCGGCAGCCCCTTTTTATAAAAGATTGATTTGCATTTAATAAAACATATATTAATTTCATTGATGGCAATGGTAATTCTAACTATTGCCACACCAACAGCGCAATCAGCAAGCCTCGGTTACGCAACCGATCCAATCCGCGACCTTGCGCTGATTTATCAAGGCGGCACTCAACGCCCCGACTGGACACAAAGTGATTTTGTGCCATACGTCACGCATCGTTTTGCCGACGGCCACATTGATTGGCTTTTCGACGGATATTTATTTCTGGAATACACCAATAACTGGAAGGTGGCTTTCGAGAATGGAAAAGGAAATGGCAGCAGCGCCACAAAGGCTGACTGGACGTGGCTTCTGGGAAGGATATTCCAGCAGGACAGGGCACTTGATGCCATGGACAAATGCATAGAAAAATATAAAGACACCATCGGCGACCCAGGCGGAAAGCGCAAAATCGTGATGGGACTGCCCTCGCCTATCAAGGGGCAGACAAACTGGGGAGAAATTGACGGCGAAAGCCTCAACTTCAACATACGGGCCGACCAAGTGAAAGCCGTTCACTGGTACATCGACCAACTTAAAGCGAAATTTGATTCAGCACAATATAAAAACATAGAACTCACAGGATTCTATTGGATTGACGAGGACACAATAGGATGCGGCAACCTGCCAGCACAAGTAAGCAGCTATATCAAGGATATAGGACTGCGCTTCTATTGGATTCCATACTGGAATGCACGAGGATATGATGGTTGGCAAAACCTCGGCTTCAACACTGCATACCAGCAGCCAAACTATTTTTTCGACACAAAAATAATCATCAGTCGCCTGCGCGATGCCTGCCGTTCGGCAAAGCTGCTCGGGATGGGGCTGGAATTTGAGTTCGATTACAGGGCTTTGTACGAAAGCACCAATTCTTTCTATTCACGCATGGAGGATTATCTGAATGCCTTTGAAGAAAATGGAGTGTTCGACAATTCAGCTATAGCATGGTATTCAGGCACAAAAGCGATTCTGCAAATGTACGAGTCGGCAGCACCTGAAAATCTTGCAATAATGGACCGTCTTGCACAGCATGTGGTTGACCGCCGAAATAAAGCCGGAATAAAAGCCATAAATATCGACAATTCTTCACTGCCAACGGCAATCGGAGGAAATGGAGAAATACGGATAATCGGCGACAACAACACAAATAAAGTCTATACAATAAGCGGACAACTTATCAGCCATGGACTGAATGAAGTGCATTGCGCTCCAGGCATCTACATTGTGAAAAGCAATGGGAAGGTAACTAAAGTGATAGTAAGATGAAAAAATTACTGTATATATTGACACTATTCGTGATGGCCAGTTGCACCCATCAGCTTACAATCATGACATATAACATACGCGATATGCACGGGATGGACAACAAAGTTGACTCTGTGCGCACAGCGAACGTAATCAGAGCCGTAAAGCCCGATGTGGTGATGCTTCAGGAGATTGACAGCATGGCACACAAACAAGGCGTTGATGTGATGCTGAGCCTTGGCAAACTTACGGATATGAATCACACTTACGGCAGTGCCATAGTGTATGGACGTGGAACTTACGGCGTGGGAATGCTCAGTCGTGAAAAGCCTATTAAGACATGGAAAGTGCCACTTCCAGGAAAAGAGGAAAAGCGGGTGCTTCTATTTGCTGAATTCAGGCACTACATTGCCGTCTGCACACATTTCTCGCTGACAGCTGACGACCGACTGACATCAGTTGAAATAATCCGAACAGAGACAGGCAAACTGAACAAGCCAGTGTTCATTGGTGGTGATTTTAACTCCACTCCACAATCGCAAGTAGTAAAGAATATGGCACAATCGTTCACTTGCCTCACCGACACCACAGCATTTACTTTCCCAGCAAACAAACCAGTAAGAACAATCGACTACATCTGGACAACATTATCAAAAACCTTAGTCACATCAAGCAGCACGGTAATTGATGAGCCTGTTGCCTCCGACCACCGTCCAGTGGTAGTGAAAATTAAATACACAACTCATAAATGAAAAAGACTATTCTCACATTATCCTTCCTGCTATGCCTATTCTCAGCGCAAGCACAAAAATCACCGCGATTGAGCGAATCAACAATCGATGATGTGATTGCCGCAATGACTCTGCACGAAAAAGCCCAACTGATAGTAGGCTCTTCCGCCAGCACAGTGCCGGGAGCAGCAGGATTCACGACCAAGTTGGAAAAATACGGCATTCCGTCAATAGCACTTGCCGATGGCCCGATGGGGCTTCGCATCAGCCCGACGAGAGATGGAGAAAACGGCACATTCTTCTGCACTGCATTCCCATCCAATTCACTTATGGCTGCCACATGGGACACCGATTTGGTGAAACGTGTGGGCAATGCCATGGGCAATGAAGCTAAAAGCTATGGTGTCGACGTGCTGCTCACCCCGGGTATAAACATTATGCGCAATCCTCTGTGCGGGCGCAACTTTGAATATTTCAGTGAAGACCCAGCTCTTTCAGGAAATATAGGTGCAGCAATGGTGAACGGGATTCAGAGCGAAGGCGTAGGCGCCTGCGTGAAACACTTCATTGCCAACAACCAGCAGACCAACAAGCTCGGCAATGACGCAAGAATTTCACAGCGCACACTGCGTGAACTTTATCTGCGCAATTTCGAGATTTGCGTGAAGGCATCGCATCCATGGACAATGATGTCGTCGTACAACAAGCTTTGCGGAATTTTCACCCAAACGAATTATGATTTGCTGACCACAGTACTAAGAAATGAATGGGGATTCAACGGCACAGTGATGACCGACTGGTACAAGCACCGCAACACAGCAGAACAAGTTTATGGTGGCACCAACCTACTGATGCCCGGAGAAACGCTACAAACAGAAGACATTGAAAAAGCAGTAAACGATGGCATATTGACTGAAAAAAGCGTTGATGCAAGCGTGAGAAGTATTCTGCAACTTATCATCAAATCCAACAGTTTCAAGCAGCAAACCAATTCAAGCCATCCCGACCTTGCCGCACACTCGACATTATCACGCCAAATGGCAACCGAAGGCATGGTGCTGCTCAAGAACGACAGCAATGTGCTGCCACTTGACAAAAAGCTGAAAGTATCGCTTTTCGGAGCTACAGCCTACATGAGCATGGCTGGCGGTTCAGGCTCATCAAATGTGAACAAACCACATATCATCGACATTTCCAGAGGAATTGAAGATGCAGGATTCAGCCTTGACAACAATCTGAAACAAATCTACAGCAAATACACGGATTATCAGACTACACTCCAACTGCAAAAGCACCCTGACGCAAAAGATTGGGAAAAAATTTCCTATTACCGCGCTATCCTGCCTGAAATGGACCTTCGCGACAGCAAAAAACTGATAGAGGCGCAAGCTGAGGCGAACGACGTGGCAATTATTGTTGTAGGACGGAAATCAGGCGAAGAATACGACCGAACCATCGACGGAGATTTCAATCTCAGCGAAATTGAATCAAAGATGATAAATGACGTGTGCCAAGCATTTCATGCCAAAGGGAAAAAAGCCATAGTGATAATGAACACCGGCGGAGTGATGGAAACCGCCTCGTGGAAAGACCTTCCCGACGCTATACTGCTGGCATGGTTCCCAGGGCAGGAATGCGGCTACGCCGTGACGGACATATTAACAGGAAAAGTGAATCCATCAGGCAAATTGCCGATGACTTGGCCTCTGCAATATTCAGATATTCCTTCATCAAAGAATTTTCCACATTTCGGAGTGACAAAGCAAGGAAAAGATTTTGATTTCACTAATTATGAAGAAGGAATTTGGGTAGGTTACAGATACTTCAATACCGTTGACATGGATGTGGCTTATCCATTCGGTTTTGGACTATCGTACACCAACTTCAGCTATTCCGACGCAAAAGTAAGCCGCAAAGAAGATTCATTCACAGCATCGGTCAAAATCACCAACACCGGCAAATGCGAAGGCAAGGAAGTGGTGGAACTGTTCGTAACTGCCCCGCAAGGCAAGTTGAAGAAACCAGCAGAAGAACTCCGCAGCTTCGCAAAAACCAAAATACTGAAACCCAGAGAAAGCGAAACAGTAATAATGCACTTCAACACTCACGATTTAGCCTCGTTCGATGAAAACGCATCAACATGGATAGCAGAAAAAGGCGACTATAAAGCGCTGTTCGCAGCTTCAGCAACCGATATCCGAAAAACAGTGAAATTCAATATCGGCAAAGAATCATCATGGAAAGTTGACAATGTGCTTGCTCCAGTGGAAAAAGTAAAGGAAATGGAACTCGGAAACGGCTACCGAAAATCGGACATTAAAGACTTAGCACTGATTTATCAAGGCGGAACACACCGCATCGACTGGACAGCCGACCAATTCCTGCCTTACGTGACACACCGCTTTGCCGACGGCCATAAGGACTGGCTTTTCGATGGATTCCTGTTCTTGGAATACACCAACGGG
>JAKVKZ010000078.1 GCA_022484565.1 Muribaculaceae bacterium | reverse complement strand
CAGTGCCCTATTTGAGAGCGTAAAGAGAGTAGTGGCTGAGCTTGGACTTGATGCCACTGTTGAGAAAGTTGAGGATTTTGAAAAAATTATGGCTTATAATGTCATGTCACTGCCTGCATTGGTTATCGATGGTGCTGTTGTGGCAAAAGGCCGCCTTTCTGAGTCTGAAATAAAAAAATTATTAACCGCTTAATCCGAATCTGACTTATGCGACGCACAATTATTATTGCAATTTTGGCGATTTTCTGCTTCGCCGGTATTTCTGCTGCCCAGAATAAACGGGTTCAAAAGCGCTTGTCCTCTCCGACACGCGTTGAAGTAATGTATTTTCATGGTAAACAGCGTTGTCCCACCTGCATTGCAATTGGCAAATATTCTCAGGAAGTGCTCAATTCATTTTTTGCTGCTCAAGTGAAAAAAGGCCAGGTGAAATTCCGTGAAATTGACATATCCACCCCAGAAGGCGAGAAAATTGCTGACAGTTACCACGTCACTTGGTCGTCACTCTACGTTACTCAATTGAAAAACGGCAAGGAAATACACAATGACATGACTTCTTTCGGATTCCAATATGCACGTAGCAACACGCAAGCGTTCAAAAATGGTCTAAGAAACAAGATTACACAACTCTTAAAGTAACCTATACCACCAATGGATTATTTACAGAGCCTACTCGACAACAGCAACATACCGCTGCTCACCGCGTTCGTCTTGGGTCTGCTCACAGCAATTAGTCCCTGCCCATTGGCGACAAACATTACAGCAGTCGGCTACATCAGCCGCGACATCGAGAGCAAACAACGCATTTTCTGGAATGGCATTCTCTACACTGTAGGCCGAATCATAGCCTATTCTGTGCTTGGTGCTATCCTTATCTATATATTACATAAAGGAGAAGATATGTTTCTTATCCAGAAAAACGTTAGTAAGTGGGGAGAAATTCTAATAGCTCCGGCAATGATTCTGATAGGCTTATTTATGCTTTTCGGGGACCGTATTCATCTACCCAAATTTGGCTTTTCAGGTAATATTAAGTCGGACAAGTTAAAAGGAATATGGGGAAGCCTATTTTTAGGTATGTTATTTGCCATGGCATTTTGTCCAACAAGCGGTGTACTTTACTTCGGCATGCTCATCCCAATGTCAGCTCAAGCTAATGCAGGATATTTCTTGCCGATTGTATTCGCTTTCGCCACGGGGCTTCCTGTAATACTTGTAGCGTGGTTTATAGCATACAGCGTGGCCGGAGTAGGAAAATTTTATAATCATATAAAAGTATTCCAAAAGTGGTTCAATAGAATTGTTGCTATTCTATTTCTTTTAGTAGGGATCTATTATGCTTATACATTTTATTTGTAGAATCTAAGTTTAGTTAATTATGTTACAACAATTTGCCGACTGGATTGCATACAGTCTGCTAGGACTTGACGCGCAGACACGTTTAGGCGCGGCTATCGATTTCTTCTTTTATGATACGACAAAGATACTTATCCTTCTGTTTATCATAAGTGCGATAATGGGAATTATCAACGCATATTTTCCTATCGACCGTCTTCGCAATTATCTCACTTCACACAAGCTTTACGGACTTCAGTATTTTTTTGCCTCACTTTTCGGTGCAATCACTCCTTTCTGCTCTTGCTCGTCAATACCGCTTTTCATCGGTTTTGTCAAGGGTGGCATTCCACTTGGGGTCACTTTTGCCTTTCTCATAACATCACCGCTTGTCAATGAGGTTGCCGTCGCAATGTTTCTCGGAACTTTTGGAGTAAAGATTACAGTAATATATGTAATAAGCGGCATGCTCTTAGGCATGGTTGGCGGCTTCGTCTTGGGCAAGATGAAATTGGAAAACTACTTAAGCGATTGGGTAAAAAAAATTCAGAAAGATTCACAGGCCGAAGCAGCAAAATGGGAAACTGAAAAAGTCTCATTTCTGCACCGCCTGCCAGGTATTCTCAAAGAATCATGGGGCATAATTAAAGGTGTCCTCCTGTATGTTATTATTGGAATTGCGATTGGTGGAGCCATCCACGGTTATGTGCCCGAAGGATTCTTTCAGGAGTATATGTCAAAGGGCAGTTGGTTTGCCGTCCCATTGTCAGTAATTCTCGGTGTACCGATGTATGCCAACGCCGCCGGCATAGTACCTGTCATTGAAGTTTTTGTAGCCAAGGGTGTCCCAATCGGCACTGCCCTCGCCTTCATGATGGCCGTTGTAGGGCTATCATTACCCGAAGCCACTTTGCTCAAGAAAGTTATGACTTGGAAACTTATTGGGATATTCTTCGGCACTATTACTCTGTTCATCATCATTCTCGGATATTTGTACAACATCATATTATAGCGATGAAGATACTGATATTATGCACTGGCAACAGTTGTCGCAGTCAGATGGCACAAGCATTTTTGGCTTCGTTCGACAGCTCATTGGAAGTTTTTTCAGCAGGTACAATACCTGCTGAAAAGTTGAATCCAAGGGCAGTGGCCGTAATGAAAGAAGTTAATCTCAATCTCAGTGGCTACTATCCCAAGGGCGTTAAGCAATATCTTAATGAGTCGTGGGATTACGTGATTACCGTCTGCGACAACGCTAAAGAAAATTGTCCGATATTTTCGGGTGATGTAAAGCATCGTCTGCATTTTGGCTTCGATGACCCAGCCAATGTAACTGGAAATGAGGAATATGTTATGCACGAATTCCGTAGAATCAGGAACGAAATTAAGAGTAAATTTTTCTCGTTTTATGTGGAAGAAATAAAAAAGCAGCAAAATCTTCAACAATGCCAAGATGAGGATAAATAATAGAACAATAATGAATAATCTTAATGGATTTCGACGTTCAGCCTGCTTGCTGATTTTGCTGTTAGGCTTCATGTCTTATTTGTCAGCACAAAGTCAGAAAGTCATTGACACTGATTTCTCAAAAGGTCAACTTTTGAATATTCAAAACATCAAATATGGCGATTTGGTGAAATTTCATGGGCACTCTTGCGATGGCTTACTTGAAGGCATGCAAGCGCTCCAACTTGGTCTGAAAGTTTTATACCCTGATGGCGTGGTTGATCGTACCAACACCCGTGTGGTCAGCAATTCTTCTCCATGCCTTACCGATGCAGCTATTTACTTGACCGGAAGCCGATATCAATATGGCACCTTCTATGTGGATAATAAAATTCCGGGGATGTTTATTATTCAGCGCATTGACAATGGGAAAACTGTCGTAGTTCGCAGAAATGATAATGTGAAACCTACTATCATAGATATTATGGGGAAAAAGGCCATTGCTAAAGAACTATCCTATAACCAACTCAGAAAATTGAAACAACTGGAAGATGACTATGCAAATAAATTGAGGAAAACTAATCCTCAACTAAACTTCACTGTACAAGAGTTGGCTGATTTCACATGGGAATCCCCACTGAATCCCTCATTTATCAAAACCGATATAATCAACAAAGACGTTAAATGAAAAAATTAGCTTTTCTCGACAAGTACTTGACATTGTGGATATTCCTCGCCATGCTTATTGGCGTTGGCTTAGGATATGTTTATCCCAATATTGTAAATTTATGGGGGCACTTTGAAGTGGGATCCACTAATATTCCTTTGGCTATCGGGCTTATCCTGATGATGTTTCCTCCATTAGCGAAAGTGAAATATGAAGAACTCAACCATGTCTTCACAGATAAGAAAGTGCTTATTACTTCATTGATATTCAATTGGATAATCGGGCCTGTGCTGATGTTCGTTCTCTCTGCATTGTTCCTGTCATCCCACCCCGAATACATGTACGGGCTG
This sequence comes from Muribaculaceae bacterium, assembly GCA_022484565.1. Classification (GTDB taxonomy): domain Bacteria; phylum Bacteroidota; class Bacteroidia; order Bacteroidales; family Muribaculaceae; genus JAKVKZ01. Next base: position 9,085 of record JAKVKZ010000078.1, on the reverse strand, counting down.
ATAATGATAGGCTTGGCCCGCTGCATCGCCATGGTGCTTGTGTGGAACGACCTTGCTAAAGGCAATGGAGAATATGCAGCAGGACTTGTAGCACTCAACAGTATCTTTCAGGTGCTATTCTATTCCGTTTACGCCTATTTCTTCATTGCTATTTTCCCCGATTGGTTGGGATTGCCATCAACCGATGCCGTGCAAAATATAACGATGACAATGATAGCCAAAAGTGTTCTCATCTATCTCGGCATTCCATTCGCTGCAGGTTATATCGTCAGGCGACTCCTACGCAAAATTAAAGGCAACATCTGGTACTATAAACAATTTATTCCAAAAATCAGCCCGATAACACTGATTGCCCTGCTATTCACCATTATCGTGATGTTTTCATACAAAGGTGAATACATAATAAAACTTCCTCTCGATGTAATCCTCGTTGCCATTCCACTGATAATCTATTTCGCTTTTATGTTTTTCACCTCGTTTTGGTTCACCAAACATCTTGGCGTACCCTACGACAAATCAACTTCTATAGCATTTACTGCAACAGGAAATAATTTTGAACTTGCCATTGCAGTTTCCATTGCAGTATTTGGCATTAACTCAGGGGAAGCTTTTACTGCTGTCATTGGTCCATTGATAGAAGTACCGGCACTGATTTTGCTCGTGAAATTCGCTTTGCACCATAAATGACTAAGGAAACATCACATTTCATCAAGAATGAAGAAACTGTTTCAACACCTCAAAAATCTGTTCGCCTACCTTGCCTGAATCAATAAGCATTTTCACATTCATACCATCCTTTAAGGTAAACGTGATTATACTATATTTCACGATAGGTATTCTTGGGTTATCCCTATATCTCATGTCAGGTGACCCATTCATATTGGTATGCAAATATGTCGTGCCCACAATCTCAGCACCATCACCATAATCGTCGGGCTGAATATATCCAACATTCTGGTAATCAATATGGACATTTTCATTTTTGATGAATCCATTAAATGCGCCATTACTGTACAAGAATAGATGCCTTGGCAAGAAAATAACCAGACTATTCCGGTTTGATATTTTGAAAGCTCTCTCAATATTAGTGATAAAAGGCGTTTCATCCACCATTTCGCCTCCAATTTGCCTGTTTATATACATATTGTCCGCACCATCCTGCTCAATCTTGATTAACCTCGCCATGCATTGCTTGAACAGGCTATCCAAAGAACTATAAGAGTTCGCAAATTGAGCCTTATCATAATCATCATAAGTGAAATTCACAGCCGGACGAGTCCTCTTATATGCATCAATAAACCAATAAAAATCCTCCAATGCGCCACGCCTTCTCTTATATTTATCTGTTCTAAACAACTTCCCGAACGAAAAACGATCAAGCGCATCTTCCACAAAACTATATTGATTGTTATAAATTTCAAGCCGCTCATTCCATTTCCGTTCTGTCTCACAACTATCAGCCAATTCCTGCACATATTTTCCTATTTCTTCATCCTCATCTGCATTCTTCACCAATCCAGCATACAGCCTGTCGAAATATTCATTAAAGCCATATTGGTCGTAGTCAGTCTGATAATTCACAGAGTAATCATTGGCATCGTATGTGCTGCCCGTTCCGTATGAACCTCTCGTCACAGAACCTACTTTTTGACGCATATACAATCCAGTACCTGGAATACCAGCATGAACAGTAGTTCCATGGTTTCCAATCGTTACTCCCATTCCTCTTGGTCCTACCGACACACTTGCTCCCCTTTTCGAGAAATTCACCCTCAATCCGGGTAATATTTTTACACTCCTTCTAAATAATATACTCATACTCTATTAAATTTATTTTATTCCCTTATCTCATGCAAACTTACGAAAATAAATCCAAACAGCATTATTAAAATCAATTATTACACAAGCTAACATAGAATTCGCATACAAATATCACTGTTATAAAGAATCTATCGACAAAATCGGGTGAATGGTATGGAAATAAGAGTTCGTTAACATTTGAGGAAGCAGTAAAGTAATAAAAGCTATTTGACGTGTTAAATTCGTGTTTGATGGCCGTAACTTTACCGATTTAATCTATTTGATTTGGGCGAAATGTATAGATTATTTACTTTTGCATCGTGAAAATATAGCAATTTGTAGAATATATCTAAAATTTCACGATAATGAAGGTATCTGTTAAACATGTTCTTCTTTTTGGCTTGATGATGGCCAGTATTTCGCCTATATGGGCGGATGGAAGTACCCTTGCTTCTTCTGATTCTTTACCTGCTGCTTGGAGCTATTCCGATTGTGTAAATTATGCCCGTTCACACAACATTAAATTACAACAATCAGTATTGACGCGTAAAAGTAGTGCTTATGACACTGAAGCAGCCAAGGCCCAATTATTTCCTACTCTTGAGGCTGCCACTACCCAATCGTACACTAATTATCCAAGTCCACAGACTGGTAATTATTCCAACAACTATAATGGCTCTTATGGTCTGAATGCCGGTTGGACTTTGTACGATGGCAGCAAACGAAGCAATACTATCAAAAAATCGCAACTTCAAGAGCAGATTAATGATTTAAGCATAGATGAGATTAACAATAATCTTGAAACGGAAATTCTGTCGGATTATCTCCAAATCCTTTATGCAAAAGAGTCAATTGATATAGCCGAAAAGACTATGGAGATAAGTAAAGCGCAGAAGGACCGCGCTTATCAGCTTATGAAAGCAGGCAAGACTTCCCGAGTGGATTACACTCAATTGGAATCCCAATATCAGGCTGACTTGTATAGCGTTGTTGAGGCAAAGAGCAACTATGATTCCAAGAAAATGGCGCTCAAGCAACTTCTTGAACTTGGAATTGGTTACGACCTTAACCTTGATAACCTCACATTTACTGATGCACAAGTACTCCAGTCACTTCCTGACAAAACAGCTGTTTACAACACTGCTCTTGGATGGATGCCTTCTTTCAAAAGCAACCAGTTGCAACAGAACATGAGCGACCTGAACGTGAACATTGCAAAAAGCACTGCATATCCACAGATCACTCTTAATGGAAGTGTCGGCACAAGCAATGCCTCACACACTGGATATAATTTCGGTGACCAGTTAAAGAACGGATTGCATGAACAGATAGGCGTGACATTGTCAGTTCCAATCTTCGACCAAAAGACCACAAAGACTAATGTTGCCAAGGCTCAAATCGACAAACTGAATGCTCAACTTGATTATCATGACTTGGCCAACACTTTATCACAAAATGTGGAGAGCGCATACATAGATGCACGCAGCGCACAAGCAAAATATCTCAGTGGCAAAGAGAGTGTGAAAAGTGCCGCACTTAATGATGAACTGACCAACGAGCAATTCAAGATTGGACTTGTAAACACTCTTGAACTGTTGACTTCACATAACAAACTGCTGACCGCCCAACAGGAGTTATTGCAATCCAAGTATATGGCGATACTCAATATTAAAATGCTTGATTATTATCAAAACAAGCCCATCACATTACCATAAAGAAATCAAAAGACATAAAGATATGAAACGTAAAGGCAGTATATTATTACGTATCGCAACAGGCATAATGCTGATTGCAGCATGTGCATCGTGCGCAAAGAAAGAAAATGTAAGTCTGGAGACAGTGACAATTGGAACTGGAGAAATCACGGAATCAGTCACAGCCACTGGAACTCTCGAAAGCGAAACATCAGTCGATGTGGGTACGCAGGTGACCGGCATAATCTCAAAACTCTATGCCGACTATAACTCAAGAGTATCAAAAGGACAAGTAATAGCCGAAATAGACAAAACCACATTAGAGAGTGAGTTGAAATCCGCAAACTCCACATTGGAAAGTGCCAAATTCACATACGATTATACTCGCAAGAACTATGAGCGCGACTATGCTCTGCACAAGAAGCAACTCATCAGTGACTACGATTTTGAAACCACAAGAAAAGATTACGATGTGGCCAAAGCAGCTTATGAGAAAAGTCAGGCCGACCGCGTAAAAGCGGCAAAGAATCTTAGCTATGCCGAGATATATTCACCAATCGACGGTATTGTTGTGGCAAGAGATGTTGAAGTTGGACAAACAGTCGTATCAAACATGAGTGTTGCCACAATGTTCACCATTGCTGACCTTGACCACATGCACGTAGTGGCAAACGTGGATGAGGCTGATATAGGTGAAGTAAAAGTCGGCCAACAAGCCACATTTACCGTTGATGCCTACACCAACGACACCTTTACCGGAGTGGTGAAGCAAGTCCGCATAAATCCAACTACTACATCCAACGTGGTTACATATCAGGTGCTGATTTCCACCGACAATTCCGAGCACAAACTTATTCCGGGTTTGACAGCCAACATCACCATTATAACCAAGGATGTGAACAATGTGTTGACTATGCCTTTGAAGGTACTGCGCTTTATTCCACAAAAGTTTGATAATGCAAAAGGCAATCTGCCATCGTTTGATGCAATTGCCGATGTTGACAAATCAAAACTAAAAGACCCTGCAATTCCTACCGAGAATATGCACCGCGGTGTGTATGTGCTCCGTGATAACAAGCTTGTCAAGACTGATATTGTGATAGGAACCGATAATGGCGTAAATGTTGAGGTTAAGAGCGGACTAAAGAAAGGCGATAAGGTGGCATTACAGTATAATACTGGTGATGCAGCCCAGACAGACAATAGCAGCAGCGACAGCAGCAGTCCATTTATGCCAAAGCATCCAAGTGACGACAAGAATAAGAAGGGTTCCAGCTCAAATGGCGGAAATTCAGGTGGCGCAAGTGGAGGCGGCAAATAACCGATAGGATTGCCATGGCTAATAAGGAAATAATACGACTTGACAATATCCGCCGCTACTTCAAGGTAGGGTCGGAAGAAGTCCATGCCTTACGTGGCGTATCCTTCACAATATTTGAAGGAGAATTTGTCACCATCATGGGCACATCAGGCTCAGGTAAATCAACACTGCTGAATCTGCTTGGCTGTCTTGACACACCAACCTCCGGCGAGTATTATCTTGATGGAGTTGCCGTGAGAAAGATGGGCCGAAATGAGCGGGCCATGATGCGCAACCGCAAGATTGGTTTTGTCTTTCAAAGCTATAATCTGTTGCCAAAGACCACAGCAATTGAAAATGTGGAGCTTCCACTTCTCTATAATAGCGCAGTTTCATCAAAGGAACGTTCACGGCGAGCTATGGAAGCACTTGAACATGTCGGTCTGGCTGACCGTGTGCATCACAAATCGAACCAAATGTCGGGAGGTCAACAGCAACGTGTGGCAATTGCCCGCGCTCTGGTTAACGACCCAGTGATAATTCTTGCAGATGAAGCCACAGGTAACCTTGACACAAGGACATCATACAGCATAATAGTCCTTTTTCAGGAATTATATAAGAAAGGGAGGACAATCATTTTTGTTACCCACAATCCTGAACTATCCAAATACAGCAGCCGCAATATAGTACTTCGTGACGGAAAGGTTATCGCCAACACCCAGAACGATGATATTAAATCGGCTGAAGAAGTATATAAGTCTTTGCCAAAAGAGGAGGATTAAACAAAAAGAACGATGAATATAGCTAATCTGTTCAAAATAGCTCTGCGGGCATTGGCCAACAACAAGATGCGTTGTTTCCTTACCATGCTTGGCATAATTATTGGCGTAGGGTCAGTAATCACTATGCTTGCAATTGGTCAAGGCTCAAAACAGAGCATAAAGGAATCCATTTCAGAAATGGGTTCAAACATGATTATGATAATGCCCGGCACCGAAGAACGAGGAGGTGTGCGCCAAAGTTCAGACAATATGCAGACATTAAAGCCTGCGGATTATAAAGAGCTTCAGGATAATTCATCATATCTAAAAGGTATATCACCACAGGTTAACAGCAGCGGACAATTCATAAATGGTGCCAATAACTATCCGTCACAAATTTATGGAGTATCGCCGGATTACCTCGACATCCGTAAACTGGAAGTTGATGAAGGCTCAATGTTCACTGACAGGGATATCCAGTCGGCATCCAAGGTATGCATAGTAGGAAAGACGGTGATTGACGAACTGTTTCCTGATGGAACTTCACCAGTAGGAAAAGTCATCAGGTTCAACAAGATTCCGTTTACCATAATCGGCACGCTTAAAGCAAAAGGCTACAACAGTATGGGACAAGACCAAGATGATGTGGTATTGGCACCCTACACTACCGTAATGAAGCGAATACTGGCTATCGACTATATTCAGGGACTCTTTTGTTCCGCTATTTCCGAAGACCAGACTCAAGACGCAATTGATGAGATAACCGAACTCATAAGAAAAGACCATAAGTTGAAGACATCCGACGACAATGACTTCACAGTCCGCTCTCAAGAGGAGTTAAGTTCGATGATGAGTTCGACAAGCGACATGATGACAATTCTCCTGGCCTGCATAGCAGGAATATCACTTCTCGTCGGTGGTATCGGCATTATGAACATCATGTATGTCTCAGTAACAGAACGGACACGTGAGATTGGACTTAGGATGAGCATTGGAGCAAGAGGCAAAGACATTTTAGCTCAGTTCCTAATAGAATCCACCATCATCAGCATCACTGGCGGAATAATAGGTGTGATACTCGGTTGTGGAGCCGCATTCGGAGTAAAAGCCATACTAAACTGGCCAATCAGCATACAATTTTATTCAGTGGTGCTATCGTTTGTGGTGTGCACATTCACAGGCGTATTCTTTGGCTGGTATCCGGCAAAGAAGGCATCGAACCTTGACCCAATTGAAGCATTAAGATATGAGTGATATAAGCAATACGACACAAAGGTCGATAACAGAGAATTACACTCACAGAGTGAAGATAGCAAAAATCTTCACACACCTGATAGTGTTGATAATAATATTCGTACTTCCCGACATCCTGTTCAGCATTGGACATCACCAAGTGGCCAAATGGGTGTACGTGCATCCGTTGGCATATCTGCTGGCATTCTATCTGAACTATTCATACCTGATAGGAAAGTTCATTTTCGAGAAGAAGAATATTTGGCTGTATATTTTGGTCAATGTAGGTTTGCTGCTTGTGTTGATGGTGGCAATGTACTACATTCAACAGTATATATTCCCTGACGCAATTGGACCACATAGAGGATCAATGCCAAAAATCAAAGGGATGCCTTTACCTCCGCCCCCAGAAATGATGCACGATGATGTGTCGTGGATAAGCCGTCGTGGACTGGACATCATGAAATTCCTGACACGTGACGGAGTGATGGTGATTTTGTCGATAGGACTTTCAGTTGCAATGAAGCTGACAGAAAACTGGGTGAAATGGGGTCGCCAACAAAAGATGCTGCTGGCTGAAAAGCAGGAAAATGAGCTTAAGAACCTGAAAAACCAGCTTAACCCTCATTTCCTGTTCAACACACTGAACAACATATATGCACTAATTGGAATCAGTCAGCAAAAAGCACAACTTGCAGTACACGAATTGAGCCAACTTTTACGTTATGTACTATATGACAACGAGTCGCGTGAAGTAGAACTTGAAAAAGACCTATTATTCGTCAAGAACTATATAGAACTTATGCGACTTCGGCTTACGAGTTCGGTGAAACTTCATGTTTCCATCAACGAAAAGGAGGGAATGGGCAAGAAGATAGCCCCACTACTGTTCATATCGCTTGTGGAGAATGCCTTTAAACATGGAACAAGCGCAAATCAAGACTCGAATATAGACATAAGTATTCACGTTGTCGGAGAAAAGGTGGTTTGCCGTGTGGCAAACAGCTATTTCCCAAAGAATGAAAGCGACAAGAGCGGAAGCGGAATCGGCATAGCAAATTTGAAGAAGCAACTTTCAATCCTGTACGAAGGCCGGCATAAATTCACCACGGAATGCAATGACAACACATACGTGGCAAATTTGGAGATAGACCTTTCGCCAAAGGTTGCAGAGACAGACAAAAACGTAAAATAATATAAAAATTATGAGAAAATTAAGATGTTGTGTTATTGATGACGAGCCATTGGCTCAGGAGCTAATAAAGGGATATATAATCCAGACTCCATTTCTTGAGTTTGTGGATTCATTTCCATCAGCCTCAAGAGCGGTAAAGACAATCATTGAATCGGACATTGACGTTGTGTTCCTCGACATACAGATGTCGGAACTGAACGGCATTGAATTCGCACGCGTTGTACCTCAGAAGTGCCGGATTATATTTGTAACCGCATTTGAGCAATATGCCGTGGAGGCATTCAGAGCAAATGCACTTGACTATCTTCTCAAACCAGTAAACTACAGCGAATTTTTGGTAGCAGCAAACAAGGCACTAAAATGGTTTGAACTTGTGGAGAAGGCCGAATCGAGAGGCGAAGATGACCAGCAATACATAATCATAAAGAGCGAATACAAACTGATTCAGATAGCTGTGTCGAACATTCTATATATTGAAGGTCTCAAGGACTATGTGCGCATATATCTGGAAGACAACGGCGGAGTGATAATGTCGCTTATGAGCCTGAAATCACTTGAAGGCAGCCTGCCTGCAAGCAAGTTCCTGCGCGTACACCGGTCGTTCATCGTTCAGACATCAAAAATAAAAATGATAGAAAGAAACCGAATTGTGTTCGGCAAACAATACATTCCAATTTCCGACACATACAAGACGCAATTTATGGAATACATCAACCATCATACACTTTCCCCCATAAAGGATGTGGATTAAATAAACCACCACATTCAAGCATATATTTTTTCAGAAAAAGAGTGAAGGACCAAAATAATCCTTCACTCTTTTATTTTATAGTCAGTTGAAAATCAACGCTTAACGACCTTTACCGTATTAAGATTATTAACCTTAACGAAGTAAATGCCATTGGTCAAACCGCTCAAATCAACAGAAGCCTGAGTGGAATGAGCCACGACAGCACCTGTGGAATTGAATACATTTACGACCTTGACAGGTTCAGGAGAAGTGATATTGATGATACCAGTAGTAGGGTTCGGATAAACCGAAAGACGAACAGCCGCATCATTCAAAACAGAGTTAACTCCACTCGCCTTCTTGATAACCGTC
>JAKVKZ010000077.1 GCA_022484565.1 Muribaculaceae bacterium | reverse complement strand
ATTCAGGATATGCCAGATGGATTTTCGCAATCACCTCATCGCTGACCTTTTTATTGCGTCCTTTTAGCAGTTGCGAAATGGTAGGGCGGGGTATCTCGCACTTGTCTGCAAACTGCGAATTTGAGATTTCGTTCATTTTTAGGAAACTTTTGAGGCGACTTACGATATCCATGGGGTATTTACGTTTTTAAATCAACTGTGTGCAAATATACATAGTAAAATTGGAATATCAAAATTTATTTTTGCAAATCGAATTTAAATCAGATAACAGCCTAATTTCAGCAGTTCCCAATAATAAACGAAACCTCAGAAAACTGATTAAATTCACACTTTAAATTATTTTTATAAACTATTGATTATATGCGAATTATAATGTATTATTATAGCAAAATAGCTCAAAATGCGAAAAACCGCCAAATTTGCTGTTTATAATGCTTGAATCCGTACTTTAATAAATATATGTAATTATATGATAGTAAGTAAGTTATATTCCAATTAAAAATAAGTTAATGCCTAAATTTCCCATTTGTAAACGCATTTCTTTTCACATTTACCGATTTTATTTCATTTGCAACTGTACATTCACAATATCAAACGCCAATTTCGCCTTTTTAATCGCTTGAAAATAGTTACTTTTGTAAATCGTAAATGATGGAATTGCAGTTTTAAATATCAAATTATTTGATGGTAATTTTACCAATTATTGCTCAAATCGATTTCCTTTAAAAATTTTTTTGCGCTTCGCGCGATTGTCTGTATTTGTAAATCTGAATGGGTTGAGAAGAGCTTAATACGGGTGTTGCTATAAGTATAATTCACTTAAAAACAAACTTTTAGATGCTTCTTTCAGTGATTAAAAACATGTACCCTAAATTCACCCTAAAAAATTTTTTCGACAATCGTTTCACGATTGTTATTTAAGAAGCTGCTTAGATGTTTTGTCGATATTAAATTATTGGTTTATAAATACTTATATGTATTATTGCTGGCTTGGTTACTCGTTTTTACTGGTATATGTACCTAATTGGGCATAAAATAATCCAGGCAGATTTGCCTGGATTTTTAGGTTGATTATTGGTTGAAAAATGCTTTCTACACCCTATTTTCAGGCGTTTTTAAGCTCTTCTGCCACAAATTTTGATGTAACTGAGTTCTTAACCCGTGAAATTTCTTCTGGAGTCCCTGTAGCCATTACTTTTCCGCCTTTTCTTCCGCCATCAGGCCCAAGGTCTATAATGTAGTCGGCACATTTTATCACGTCAAGATTGTGTTCAATCACAATTACCGTATTTCCTTTTTTTACCAATTTGTTTAAAACTCCAAGTAGCACATTTATGTCCTCAAAGTGGAGACCGGTTGTAGGCTCGTCGAGTATGAAAACTGTGTTTCCTGTATCTCGTTTCGATAGTTCGGCTGCGAGCTTCACCCTTTGGCTCTCCCCTCCCGAAAGTGTACTTGATGGTTGTCCGAGTTTGATATATCCAAGTCCCACATCCTGTAAAACTTTTATCTTCCCGAGAATCGCAGGAATTGCGTCAAAGAATTCCACAGCTTGATTTATCGTCATGTCGAGGACATCAGCTATCGACTTCCCCTTGAATCTCACTTCAAGGGTTTCGCGGTTGTAGCGTTTGCCCCCGCACACTTCGCACGGAACGAGCACATCGGGCAGAAAATTCATTTCAATGGTCTTGTATCCGTTGCCCTTACAAGTCTCGCAGCGTCCGCCCGACACGTTGAATGAGAAGCGTCCGGGCTTGTATCCACGTATTTTCGATTCCGGCAGGCCTACGAACACGTTGCGGATGTCGGCAAATACTCCTGTGTAGGTCGCCGGATTTGACCGTGGAGAGCGTCCCAGTGGCGATTGGTCAACCGTCACAACCTTATCCACGTTCTCTATGCCTATTATTTCATCATAAGGGAGCGGTGCTGTGTTCGACCTGTAGAACTTTTGGCTCAGTATTGGTTGTAGCGTGCCGTTGATTAGGCTCGATTTACCGCTTCCTGACACTCCGGTGATACAAATGAACGTTCCGAGCGGAAAAATCACGTCAATGCCCTTTAAATTGTTCCCTCGGCAACCTTTCAGCGTGATGGACTTCCCGTTGCCTTTGCGCCTTGAATCTGGCACCTCAATTTTGCGCCGTCCGTTCAGATAGTCGGCAGTAATGGTATCGCTCGCGAGCATCTCTTTCGGCGTGCCTGCAAACACCACTTGTCCGCCTTTCCTGCCTGCTTTAGGGCCTATATCGACGATATAGTCCGACGACAGCATCATTTCTTTGTCGTGTTCGACGACAATCACTGAATTGCCCGAATCGCGAAGCCGTTTCAGTGAGTTTATCAGCCTGACGTTGTCGCGTTGATGCAGACCGATGCTTGGTTCATCAAGTATGTAAAGCACATTCACGAGTTGTGAGCCTATCTGCGTGGCCAGTCTGATTCGTTGGCTCTCGCCTCCCGAAAGCGTTGAGGAATTGCGGTTGAGCGATAGGTAGTCGAGGCCCACATCAAGCAGAAATTGCAATCGGGTGATGATTTCCTTCACTATCTCATGGGCTATTTGAGCCTGCTGGCTGCCCATTGTGGTTTCCACCGTGCGCATCCATTCCAGCAGTTCGGTCACGTCCATGGCTGCAAGGTCGGCAATGTTCTTGCCGTTGATGTAGAAGTGCAGGGCTTCTTTGTTGAGGCGTGCTCCGCCGCATTCAGGACATACTACTCGTGAAAAGAATTGTCCCGCCCATTTCTGTGCTTGGGTTGTGGCATCGTCGTCCTGCTGAAGTTCTATATATTTCAAAAGCCCGTCGTAGCTAAGAAAATAGTTCGACGTGCTCATTGTTTCGTTATTGATTTGAAGCCGTTCGTCAGTTCCGTTTAGAATGTCGTCGATGGCCTCATCTGGAATGTCGCTGAGTGGAGTTTTAAGCGTGACGCCATATTTTTCGCAGATGGCGTTGATTTGCCAGAATATCAGTGAGTTTTTGTATTTTCCGAGTGGAATTATGCCGCCGTCGTGGATTGAAAGTGAAAGGTTGGGCATGATTTTGTCGCGGTCGATAATGTTCACATATCCCAGTCCTTTGCATTTGTGGCAAGCACCCAGTGGGGAGTTGAACGAGAAGTTGTGCGGAGCGGGTTCGGAATAGGAAAGGCCTGTTGCGGGGTCCATCAGCATTAGGCTGTAATGCCCAATTTCCTTGCTTTCCACGTCGTATATCATCAGCTGCTTGTTGCCTTGCTTGAATGCAGTGTTCACTGTGTCCTTCAGGCGTTCCTCGTCTTTCTGCGCCACTTTCAGCTTGTCCACCACAAGTTCCACGCTGTGGTTCTTGTAGCGGTCGAGTTTCATTCCATAGGTGATTTCCTTCAGCTCGCCGTCGATGCGCACGTTCAGGTAGCCACGTTTCCTCAGTTGCTCGAATAGTTCCTTGTAATGGCCCTTGCGGTTTTTTACGAGCGGAGCAAGGATCAGGATTTTCTTGTCGGCATATTTTCTCAAAATCAGCGATATGATTTTCTCGGCGGTGTATTTCACCATGCGCTCGCCGCTTAGGTAGGAATATGCGTCGGAAGCGCGGGCAAAGAGCAGGCGCAGGAAGTCGTAGATTTCCGTTGTGGTGCCTATGGTGCTTCGCGGATTTTTGTTCACCGTTTTTTGTTCTATTGAAATCACTGGGCACAATCCTGAAATCTTGTCAACGTCGGGACGCTCAAGAATGCCGAGCATATTGCGTGCGTAGGCCGAGAATGTCTCCACATAGCGGCGTTGGCCTTCGGCGAATATGGTGTCGAATGCCAGCGATGACTTTCCGCTGCCGCTAAGCCCCGTGATTACGGTCAACTTGCCGTGGGGTATATCTACATCGATGTTTTTAAGATTGTGGACACGTGCGCCCTCTACGCTCACGCAGTCGGTTTCCTTTCCGTTTAATATCATTTTTCTTTTCTGTGTTCTATTCTCCTGTGGTTGTATCAGTGGTGGATGTCCCCGACGACGATTTGAAATTGATGATGTTGATGTCGCCTTTCAGTTTGTAGTTCTTGCCGTCGGAGCCTTTGGCTTCAATGACGTAGTAATATACTCCTGAACCCACATATTTGCCTTTATATTTTCCGTCCCAGCCTTGCGATGGGTCGGTAAGAGTGCATATTTTTGTGCCCCATTGGTTGAAAATCCAGCATTTGAATTCGATGATTGACTTGTAGGATACTTTCCATTCGTCGTTCACTCCTTCGCTTGATTGTGGTGAGAATGCGTTAGGGCATTTCAGGCTTGACTCTCCTATGCTGATTGTGTAGGTCTCTCCTTCGGTCTCGCAAGTGCCTGATTCATTCGACCCGACAAAACGTACATAGAATGTGCCTGCCTCATTGAATGTCTGCACCATTTCTTCATCATTCTGTTGCAGCGTGATATTCTTGAAGTCGGCATCTGTCGCCATTTGCCATTGTTTGTTCACTATTGCGTCAGTGCAGTATGCCTTGAATGTGATTGTGGCTGGAGCTGACCCCCCAAGGCCGCTTTCGTCACCTTTTATTTCGTTGTCGTTGTCGGTTTTTGCTTCTTGTGTAGCCGTAGTTTCCACCGACACGGCGTTGGTCGTGTAGCTGTCGCTTGTTATCGATTGTCCCAGGCCCCAATATTTAAGCAGTTTGTCGCCTTCGAGTGTGAAAGTGGTGTTGCATAGTGGTGCTTCAATTGAGATTGCTGATTTGAACACGTCGTAGCTTTTAGTCACCGCAGTGCTTTTCCATTGCGAGTCGTCGCTGCTCCACGTCAATGTATTGTATGTGAGCGTTATTTCGCGGTCAAGTTTCTTTGGTACACCTGTAATGGTGTAGTAGGTGATGTCGGCTCCGCTGCCGTCAACGTTGAGTGCCGTGGTGCCGCAATCCTGTGCCGATGCCGGTGCTATGCTGTTGAGATGCAATGTGTAGTCAGCATAATTCACCACCCACACATAGGTGCGTTCGGTTCCCTCTTCAATTATGTATCCGCTGTTTGCGATTATATTGCTCAGCGAGGTCACATTTCCGTCTTTTGCCACTCCGCTGATTGTTTCGGCGTAGCCTCCGCCCTGTGAGCCATAGGTGTACCATGTGACGGTGTTTTCACTGCTTGTGGCAGTGTAGCTCATTGTCACGCCGCTTGTGGAGAACAGCACATAAATGGCATCAAGCCCTGTTGTTTTGGCGGGAGTTTCGGTATATACAGCCTTGCTGTTGCCGCTGAATGTGATTTGACCGGCAGCCATAGCACTGACGTCTGTCATAATCATCAATGCGATGGCCAATATATATTTGCGATGGTTCATAACTTGCTTTTCTTATAAAAACGTTGAATTTGCAAAGTTAGTGCAAGATGAACACAAAAACAAATCAAGCTTGCTTGAAATTGGTTTTTGTTGAGTCGCAGCCTAAGTTATGAAAAGTTAGTGCAAGATGAACACAAAAATGGATTTTACTCATCGCACTGAGTAATTTTACGCACTGCACTGAGTAATTTTACTCAATGCATTGAGTAAAATATCAGATCTGTTGCAAACTGCCTAATTATCAACCAATTCCCCAATGACCTTTTTTGAGCTTTCCCTTGACAATTTCATTTCCAACCGGTAATTTTCTTAATGAACGGCACTAATTCATTTGCCATCTGTTCATGCTGCTTCATCGACGGATGCTTGAATGTGCCATAACCGAGGCTGCCGTCGGCTGGTGTGAAATCAAGCCTGAACACGTTGTTGTCGCCATGGTTTGCGGCATCGGCTATGGCGTCAAGTTGAGCCTGTTGCAGGTCGGCAAGGCGTTTGCCGCTTATCATTGTGCCTGTGAGCAGAATAATCTTTGCTTTCGGGTAATGGCTTCGTAGAGTTGATATAAAGCGTTTAAAGGCGTTCGTCAGCAGGTCGGGGTCGTATTTAGGCGCAGTGGTGTCGTTTGTGCCGAGATTCACGCACACCACATCAGGTTGGCAACGGCTGAAATCCCACCGTTCGCCGCCCGTTCCGAAATTTGTGAATGGATACACGTCCTGCATATTTCCTCTGTCGCCGCGCAGTTTGCCCCTACAGTTGCGGTAGATGCCTATTCCTGACCGTGCCACCACCCAGCACTGTGCATTCAGCGTGCGCGATGCTAAAGCCTCGTAAGTGTAGAATTCGTTTTGCTTGCTGTAGGAGAATCCTTTGTCTGTTTGCTGTCCTTCAATGCCATATCCGCAGGTAATGGAATTTCCGATGAATTCTATTATTCTTGTCGGCAGTTTTGGCTTTGTGCCTAAAGTATGCCCCTTGTCAAGGTATAAGCCCCGAAATTCAGGCTTCATCAGCAGTCCTTCTATGGCGTAAGTAATCGTCAATCGGTGCATTGTGTCGTTCAGCCCTTCCGCAATTAGCACTGTGGAGTCTTCCTTTGTCGATTCCACTTTGTAGGGAGTTTTGTCATCAAGTTCAATCATGAAATATCCGCTTCCGGCCTTTGTTGCCATTCTCACCGACGTGCCGCTGAAATTGGCGTGAATCTGAATCCCTGGATACGTGAATGAAGGTGCATCAGGATTGCGGAAACTTATTCTTCCCACGTAAGCGAAGTGTCTGTCGCTTGCTTTCACAAGGGTGTACCCGTCAGTTTGGCAAAATGCCGCAAAAGTGATGATTGCGGCGATAAATAATGATATGTATCTTTTCATGCTTGTCTTCTAAAATTGTGAATAAATGAAGGGCTGCACATTTCCTTGGCTGAAATTTATTACAAGTTGCACTGCGATTATGAATATCAGCAGTTTTATAATCCATGGAGAGTGGATAAACTTGTCAGCCATCCAATTGTAGGCTTTTTCATTGATTAGTTGTCCTCCAAGCCCCACAGCAATGAAAATTGAGAATTCAGGGCGTGCCTGAATGAACGGAATGAAATAATTCCAGTGGAAATCATGGCCGATGCGTGAAAGCACCTCGCAGGCATTGTCGAGCGATGAGGCGCGGAAAAACACCCATGCCACGGTCACATAGGCGAATGTCAGCAGCCACGAGGCGGAGCGGACAATTAATGTGTTTGGTATTCGGTCGAGCCACGTTTTAAGAAATTTGTGTGCCACAAGTCCTACGCCGTGCAGTGCTCCCCAAATTATGAACATCCACGATGCGCCATGCCACAGTCCTGCCACGAGCATCGTGATAAAATTGTTGAGGTATGTCCTTGCCTTGCCTTTGCGGTTGCCGCCAAGCGGGATATACACGTAGTCGCGGAACCATGTTGACAGCGAAATGTGCCAGCGGTGCCAGAATTCAGTTAGGTTGAGTGATCTGTAGGGGAAATTGAAATTTTCCTTCAGTTTGAACCCGAGTAGGGCGGCGATTCCAATGCTTATGTCGCTGTAACCCGAAAAATCGCAATAGATTTGCAGGGTGTAGCCAACTGCCCCTACGGCATTTTCAAATCCTGAATATGATGCGGGATCTTCAAAAATCCAATTGTTGAATTGTGCTATATAGTCGGCAATAAGGCCTTTTTTCAAAAGTCCCTGAATAATCAGCCATAATCCGAGGTAAATTGAGCCTTTGTCAATCTTTTGCTCTTGCTTTAGTTGCGGAATCAGCGTGTCGGCGCGTGTTATTGGCCCTGCAAGCAGCAGTGGGAAGAATGTGATGTAAAACAGATATTCCAGCAGGCTCACTTCTTCGCAGAATTTTTTGCGGTACACATCCACTGAATAGCTTATTGCCTGGAATGTGTAGAATGAAATGCCTATAGGTAATGCTATCGACAGCGGTGAGAAATTGCTGCGTACGGCTTCGTTTACTATTTCAATGAAGAAGTTGGTGTATTTATAGTAAAGTAGTGGCAGCAGGTCGAGGATTATTATCAGTATCAGCCATGCTCTCCGTTTGCCGTCTTCCGATTTCTTCATTTTGTTTGTCAACGCCCATGAAATCAGCACTGTCGTAGGCAGGAGCAGCATCAGTGCGCCATTTGCCTTGTATGCGAAAAATAGGCTGAATGTAGCCACGTATATCATCATCAGCGTGCGCCGCTTTTTCCCAATCAGCGAATATATGGCGTAGAACACCACAAATGTTGCCATGAATTCTATGGAGCAAAATAGCAGACTGCCGTCAGCTGTTGTGAGGAAGTGTGCCAATCGGCTTGATATGTCGGAAGTCGAAATCATTGCTCCAGCTGGCTGTGTCATTTGAATCCTCTGAAATTTGGCGACAGCACTGTCACGTTCCTTGAATTAACCTTCTTTTTCGGTGCTTTCATTATAATCGGATGTGCTGTGGAGTTGCTGCACATCCACGTGGCTATCTTGTCCATCCAGATGGCGGCTGCGCTAAATGTGGGGTGGGCATGGTCTTTTCCACGTTCGAGTTTCAGGTGTCGGCTGTCGAAATATCGGTTTGTTCCTACATCCTTTATTATAAGGTTATTTATGCCGGTATCATTTTTCCAGTTTGGCGGACTTATCCACACGAATGGAATCTTGCCGAATTTCTTTACTATCTTTTGAATGTAAACATCCCGCTTTTTCAGGTCTCTCACGAATAGCTCATTGCTGCCGGTGCATATAACAATGAAAGTAGGGTGGTATTTCTTTATGTAATGTTCAATGGTGCGTGTCTCGCCCCAAAGCTGTGTGCCGCTGCTGTACCAAATCACAGTGTAGAGTTTATGCCCGTTTTCCGCTGCATAGTCGCAGAATCTTCTTGTTAGCCCTTCAAGCATTGAATCTCCAATGAAAAGTATGGTTTGGCGGGTTGTATCCGGATTTTTTGCTGCCGTGATTTTATGTTTGGTTACGGTGATCGTTTTATCGGCTGCTACTTGCGTTTCTGCAGCCTGAATTGTTGAAATATCTATTTTCAACAAGGAAAAATTCCTTATTGAAATTTCATTTGGAATGACAGCATACACCAAAAGTGCGCATAGCGCTATCATCAAAATCAGGATTACTTTTATTCGGGGATTCAGATTCTTCACCCTTTTATTTCTGATAGGATAATATTTATTTAAAGGCCTTTCTTGTTTTTACCTTGCAAAGTTACAAAAAGTGCTGATTCCTACAATTTTGTAGCAATTTTTTCTACAATATTTCCTTTAATATCTGCGATTCGCTTGCCTGAGGCAGCATTTTCAGCAGATGCTCAACGATTAGTTGCTTTGACTTGGCTGCGCTGTGCCCGTGGCAGGCATTCATTATTTCTTTGCCGTAGAATTGTTCCGGTGTGGTGTATCGGGCAATTCCCCAGCCGTATGGCTTGTTGTGTTTGTCGATGGAATATTCAAAGTCGGCCACCACAATGTATGTCTGCATTTGCAGGCGAGTCATTATTGTGTCGAATCCTTTTTTCACTTCCTTTTGCGAATTGGTTTCGATTGTGTTCTCCACCTCATCCATGTCCATCGATTGAGTTATCCGTTTTTTACGTGGGGCGTTGAAGCCGAAAATCGCTTTTATCTCTTTCGATGTCAGTGAACCGCATTGGTCGATGGCCTCATATATCTTTTTGTCGATGCCTTTCAACTTAGCAGTGCTTTTTCTGCGGTAGTTGGCAAATTCAGGCAGCCACTTCAGACTTATGTAGCCTGTTTTGCCGTGGAAAAATTTCCCGTAAGCGCATTTTCCGTTGCGTGCCACAGCTCCTTTCCATTCCCATGGTCCATCGATGTCTTCCTGAAACCAGTATTCCTCTGGCGTGAATTCCTCTACCGAAAAGTCGGGTATGCCATTTTTGAAGAATGGCAGGAATCCCATTTCCAAAGTGAGATTTTCAATGCTTTTGTAGCTGCGCAGTATTATTGGCTTTTCCATCTTGATGCTTTTTCATCGGCAAGGTTAGTGATTTTTCTGTTCCTATGCAAATTTTGCGTGGAAAATCACTTTTGGCTTGCCGTGCTGTCGTGATATGACAAAATGTCAATTGTGTGTCTTGAATTTTGTTTTGGCACGATGTATGCTTTTAGGAAAGTGAAGCCAATGAAAAGGCGGCTTCCAAACTAATAGATTTATAACAAACAAATTTAAATTAATAGAATTATGACTATCAAACCATTATCCGACAGAGTTCTTGTAGAACCTGCTCCAGCAGAAGAAAAAATCGGTGGAATCATCATCCCTGATTCTGCTAAGGAAAAACCTCAAAGAGGCACAGTTAAGGCCGTTGGTAACGGTACTAAAGATGAAGCTATGGTTGTTAAACCTGGCGACACCGTGCTTTATGGCAAATATTCAGGCACCGAGATTGAGGTTGACGACAAGAAGTATTTGATGATGCGCCAAAGTGACATTTTGGCTATCGTTGATTAATTTGTTGAATTTTTTAATATGATATAAATCATGGCAAAAGAAATTAAATTCGATATTAAGGCTCGCGAAGAGCTGAAGAAGGGTGTTGACGAACTCAGCAACGCCGTTAAAGTAACTCTCGGCCCGAAAGGTCGCAACGTTATCATTGAAAAGAAATTTGGTGCTCCTCAAATCACCAAGGATGGTGTCACAGTTGCACGTGAAGTTGAACTTGAGGACAAATTCCAGAATATGGGCGCTCAGCTCGTTAAGGAAGTTGCTTCCAAGACTGGTGACGATGCTGGTGACGGTACTACTACTGCCACTGTTCTCGCACAGTCAATCATCAATACTGGTCTGAAGAATGTTGCTGCCGGTGCAAATCCTATGGATTTGAAGCGTGGTATCGACAAGGCCGTTGCTAAGGTTGTTGAAGGTATCAAGGCTCAATCTCAGGAAGTCGGCGACGATTTTGAAAAGATTGAGAATGTGGCACGTGTTTCTGCCAACAACGACGCTGAAATCGGTCAGCTCATCGCTGAGGCTATGAAGAAGGTTAAGAAGGAAGGCGTTATCACAGTTGAAGAGGCTAAGGGTACTGACACTCACGTTGACGTGGTTGAAGGTATGCAGTTCGACCGTGGTTACATTTCACCTTATTTCGTTACCAATACAGAGAAGATGGAATGTGAGATGGAACATCCTTACATTCTGCTCTTCGACAAAAAGATTTCCGTTCTGAAGGATATGCTTCCTATTCTTGAAGCTACCGCTCAGAGTGGCCGTCCATTGTTGATTATCTCTGAAGATGTCGATAGCGAGGCTCTTGCCACTTTGGTTGTCAATCGTCTCCGTGGTTCCCTTAAGGTTTGCGCTGTTAAGGCTCCTGGCTTTGGCGACCGTCGTAAGGAAATGCTTGAGGATATCGCAATTCTTACTGGTGGTGTCGTTATTTCCGAGGAAAAAGGCCTCAAACTTGAAGGTACTACTCTCGACTTGCTCGGCAGTGCTGAAAAAGTTACTGTCAACAAGGAGAACACTACTATCGTCAATGGTGCAGGTGCTGCTGAAAACATTCAGGAACGCGTCAGCCAGATTAAGAACCAAATCGAAAAGACTAAGTCAAACTACGATAAAGAGAAACTTCAGGAACGTCTTGCCAAACTTGCAGGCGGTGTTGCCGTTCTCTACATTGGTGCTCCTTCCGAAGTTGAGATGAAGGAAAAGAAGGACCGCGTGGACGACGCTTTGAGCGCAACTCGCGCTGCCGTTGCCGAAGGTATCGTACCTGGTGGTGGTGTTGCTTACATCCGCTGCACAGATGCTCTCGACGACTTGAAGGGCGACAACGAGGATGAGACCACTGGTATTCAGATTATCCGTCGCGCCATCGAGGAACCGCTTCGTCAGATTGTTGCTAATGCTGGTGAGGAAGGCGCTGTTATCGTACAAAAGGTTAAGGATGGCAAGGGTGACTTTGGTTACAATGCACGCACTGGCAAATATGAGAATTTCTTCGCTGCCGGTGTCATCGACCCAGCTAAGGTTTCACGTGTAGCTCTTGAGAATGCCGCTTCTATCGCCGGTATGTTCTTGACTACTGAATGTGTTATCGCTGATAAGAAAGAGGAGAATCCTGCTCCTGCTGCTATGCCTAACCCAGGTATGGGTGGCGGCATGGGCTATTAATTCGGATAGCTTAGCGTGTAGCTAACATATATTAGATTATTTTCGGCCACTGGGGTGTTTTGCTTCGGTGGCCGTTTTTTTGTTTGCGTTTTTAATGAATATTCTTTGCGATTATCCCGTTTATTGAATTTTATTCGTATATTTGCAAAAGGAGAAAAAATAAAATTACATGAAAATTATTCATACCGCCGATTGGCATCTTGGTCAGCTCTTTTACAATTACGACCGCTCACGTGAGCATGAAATGTTTCTGCAATGGCTTAAATCGCAGATTCACGATAATGCTGTCGATGTCCTGCTCATAGCTGGCGATGTTTTCGACACTCAAAATCCTTCTGCTGCTTCTCAAAGCATATATTATCATTTCCTTCGTGATGTCACTTATGAGAACCCCGACTTGCAGGTAATCGTAATTGCCGGCAATCACGATTCTGCCGGCAGGCTTGAAGCGCCTAATCCTTTGCTTGATGCGATGAATGTTAAGGTGCGTGGCGTTGTCAGGCGCAACGCTGATGGCGCTATCGACTTCGACAATTACATCGTTCCGCTCAATCGCGGCGGCTACTGTGTGGCTGTGCCGTATTTGCGTCAGGGCGATTTGATTTCAGCCGATAACAATCATTCTGTTGCCTCTTTTTATGGTCAGTTGAGGAGTAGGGTGGCTGAACTTCATCCTGATGCTTGGCCTGTGATTGCAATGGGGCATCTTTATGTGGCAGGGGCTAAAGTTCTTGCCGATGATGAAAGCGAAAACATCTTTATCGGTAATCTTCAGGGCGTGGAAAGTGGTATTTTCGATGGTTTCACTTACACTGCCCTTGGGCATCTTCATCGTAGGCAGTTGGTCGATGATAAATCTGTTGTCCGCTATGCCGGTGCGCCTCTTCCTATGTCGTTCACCGAACGCCATTATGACCAAGGCGTTGAATTGATTGAGACCGACTCCGGTGCGCATACTGTTTCTGTAACTTCTCTCCATTTTGATGCTCCTGTTAAACTTCACAGCATCGAGGGCAATAATCTCGACGAGGTTATTCAGAAAATCGATGAATTGCCCGCTAAAGATGGCTCTGAGGATGAAAGCCTTCTTCCTGTTTACGATGTCACTGTCAAGGTTGATGCCTACAGTTCTTCTGTCAAGGATAGCGTTATTGAGGCTTTGGCTCCAAAGGCTGTCCGCTTGGCTAAGATTTCGCTTCAATTGAATTCCGAAGTGCAAAGTTCGTCGGATATTTCCATAAAGGAGGCCGAGACGATGAAGCCT
>JAKVKZ010000076.1 GCA_022484565.1 Muribaculaceae bacterium | reverse complement strand
ATGTTGAAATATTCTTTCTGGCCAATATTTGAATTGTGGAAATGATTAACAGCTGCAACTTCGGCATCTTTCCAGTCGGAAGTGCCTTCCATGCCGATATAAGGCTTTGTTTTAGGGCGAGAGAAATAGAGAGCAGTGTAACCTGCACGACTTCCGACGATGGCCCAAGCCTTGTTGATGTTGGCAACAGAATA
Organism: Muribaculaceae bacterium; assembly: GCA_022484565.1. Lineage (GTDB taxonomy): Bacteria > Bacteroidota > Bacteroidia > Bacteroidales > Muribaculaceae > JAKVKZ01. The sequence goes on along the minus strand of JAKVKZ010000076.1, from coordinate 13,145 downwards.
ACCGCTTGTGGTGCCATCGATATATTTATCGTGGCTTTCTGTCCACAGCAGAATCTTGTTGTCGGGGCAGCCTTTAAGAGTCATTCCACCATAAGTGAAATCAGCCTTTCCAGCATTGATACTGCCTGCTATCCAGTTGCTGTAACCATTATCAGTGACACTCATGAGGCTGCAATAACGCTTTGCAAGCGTTCCATCATCCACTGAGCAAGGAGAATCGAGAACTTCACCATAATTGTACATGGTCTGGTCGAGGACATTAGTCCAGAAAGTAGAGCTGGCATTGTCCCAATCATTCGGAAGTCCGATGTGCTTTGCAGCGTCCCAACGGATACCATCGACGCCACAACTCTTAAGAGCAGCGACGTAGTCCTTGACTTTGCCCTGCACGAAGGAATTTTCAGTGTTCAAATCGGGCATTCCCATTTTGCGGCGAGTGATTGACCAGCGGTTGCTGTAATCGATGCTGCCGTCTTCGGTGTGCCAGTAGGCATCGTTGTGAAGGTCATTCTCTACGGCCGTGTAATAGCCTGCTGCGCCTTCAGTGCCACCTGCGAGATGGTTAGCTACAACATCGACAATCACCTTAATGCCATATTTATGGGCTTCGGTGCAAAGATCGGTGAGAGTGGTGGTGGTGCCAATATTATTCCCGATGGTGAAGCCATAGGGGGAATAGAGTTCGGTCCATGCCAAGCCGCTGCCAGTGGACTGCACAGGAGATACCTGAACAGAAGAGAAGCCGGCTGCGGCAATTGACGGGAGTTCATACTTGATTTGATTGCACGACCAATCAAAACAATGAAGGATTACGCCGTCCTGACAAGTGCTTGCCAGACCGTAATCAGTGGAAAATGCGAGTTGGGATGCAAAAAGCACCGACAACAAAATAAGAGAAAACTTTTTAAGCATAGGTTTATGAGTAAAATAAATTTCAAATTGAAATAGATGCTGAGCATCAACAATTCTTGGTGCAAATATAGTGAATGGCGAAAGAAATAGGAAATAAATAATGAATTATTTTGTTGATACCGAATTTGAAGAGGATGTTGGAATGAAGAAATATTGCGGAATAGCTTTTGCTTTTACAATGATTTGCGCTAATTTTGCCTTTGAAATTATGGAAGATACTAAAACAAATAATTCATCGGAAGATGAAGCAAAAGAGGCTCAACTGGCTGGAATGACTGAAGAACAGAAGGTACAGGAAATGAAGCGCCGAGAGATATCGGAGGCAGAAGATGCCAGAGTATATAAAAAGGGGATGACCTACAAGCGGGTGGGCTATGGAATTGCAGCGGGTGCCCTGGTGATGTGGCTGATTTATTTTTTGATTGACAAGGCAAGTTGGGGATGGCTGTTTCTGCTTATTCCGCTTGCGTGCTTCACATTCTTCACAAATTACACTGAGGCGAAAAAGACCGAGAAAGAGGCGAGAGAGGATTTTCTGACCTCAAATCAGATGTATGTTATCTTAGGAGTGTTGATGTGGATTGTGGACCTTGGATTCCTGACCAATTGGTTTGACTGGATACTTGAATAGAAACACGATAGACTTACAAAACAAAAATGCGCTCATGAAATGATTCAGAGCGCATTTTAATATATATAAATGTAATTATTAAGCGTCGATGTTGGCGTAAGTGGCGTTATCCTCGATGAACTGGCGGCGCGGAGCGACATCCTCACCCATAAGCATTGAAAAAATACGATCGGCTTCGGCTGCGTCGGAGATATGCACTTGCTTGAGCATACGGTTCTCAGGATTCATAGTGGTTTCCCAAAGTTGCTCCGGGTTCATCTCACCAAGACCTTTGTAACGCTGAACCTTGACTTGCTTTTCCTCGCCATGGCCATACTTGTCGATAAATTGGCGGAGCTGCATATCGTTCCAGCAATATTCCATCACGGTGCCTTTGGAGCAACGGTAGAGTGGCGGCGTGGCGATATAGAGATAGCCATTTTCGATGATAGGACGGATGCGGCGGAAGAAGAACGTCATAAGCAATGTGGCAATGTGGGCACCATCGACATCGGCATCGGTCATGATGATGATGCGGTGATAGCGCAGCTTTGTAAGGTTGGCTTCTTTAGGGTCCTCATCAGTGCCGATTGTGACACCGAGAGCGCGGAACATATTGACGATGGCCTCGGAATCGAAAATCTTGTGGTCCATGGCCTTTTCAACGTTAAGAATCTTACCACGAAGCGGAAGAATGGCCTGAAAAGCACGGTCACGGCCCTGCTTGGCTGAACCGCCTGCGGAATCTCCCTCGACGAGGAACAATTCACTGTCCTCGGGACTACGGGAAGAGCAGTCGGCAAGTTTGCCTGGAAGTCCACCGCCACTAAGCGGTGATTTACGCTGCACTTTCAAGCGTGCGCTTTGGGCTGCGTGGCGTGCAGTGGCAGCGAGAATGACCTTCTCGACGATTGCCTTGGCCTGATTGGGATGTTCTTCAAGATAATTTCCAAGCACTTCGCGGACTGAAGTTTCAACAGCTCCAATTACCTCATTGTTGCCGAGCTTAGTCTTTGTCTGTCCCTCAAACTGAGGCTCAAGCACCTTGACGGAAATCACGGCAGTGAGGCCTTCACGGAAGTCGTCCTTGCTGATTTCCACCTTGACTTTTTCAAGCATTTTGGAATCGTCGGCATATTTCTTCAGTGTAGCACCAAGTCCGCGACGGAAACCTGTGAGGTGCGTGCCGCCTTCGATGGTGTTGATATTGTTGACGAAAGAATAAATATTTTCGTTGAATGAAGTGTTGTAGGTCATGGCGACCTCAACAGGAATGCCCTGACGCTCGGTGCTGATGTGGATAATATCGTTGATGAGGTGCTCCTTGTTGGAGTCGATATAGCGTACAAACTCGTCAAGACCAGTCTTGGAATAGAAAGTCTCCTTTTTTGGTTCACCTTTATCGTTCTTTTCACGCAGGTCGGTCAACGTAAGAGTGATGCCGGCATTGAGGAACGCAAGGTCGCGGAGACGATTGGCAAGAATGCTGTAGTCGTAGATGGTTTCGGTGAAAATTGAATCATCAGGATGAAAATAGATACTTGTGCCGTGCTTGTCAGTGTCGCCGATGACGGTGACCGGGCAGGTGGGCTTGCCGCAACTGTATTCCTGCATATATACCTTGCCAAGACGTGAGACTTCGGCACGCAAATAAGTGGAAAGGGCGTTGACGCAAGAAACACCGACACCATGAAGACCGCCGGAAACCTTGTAAGAGCCTTTGTCGAATTTACCGCCGGCGTGGAGGACCGTCATGACGACTTCAAGCGCAGATTTGTGCATCTGCTCCTGCTCGTCAACAGGAATGCCACGTCCGTCGTCAACGACCTTGATGGAATTATCTTCGGTGATGGTGACATCAATTGTGGTGGCAAAACCGCCGAGAGCCTCATCGATGGAGTTGTCAACGACTTCGTTGACGAGATGATGAAGTCCCTTGGAAGAAGTGTCGCCGATATACATGGAAGGGCGCTTGCGCACCGCCTCAAGCCCCTCAAGGACTTGAATGTTATTGCCAGAATACTTTTTTTCTTCTTGTTCTACAGACATAATAATTATAATTAGCACGATATCACTCTAATAGCCCTTAAAGGAGGGTGAAAGAATATGAATGGTAAGTGCACTTGATATTATTAGGCAAAGATACGAAAAAAATAGATAAATGCAAGGTTAAAAAGATGAAAGATGCAGAATCGGGATGAGTGCATGAAGTACGAAAATAAGCGCTAAGTGCTGCGTGAGTGCTTAGCGCTAAAGTAGCCCCGAGGAGAGTCGGACTCCTCTTTCAAGAATGAAAATCTTGCGTACTAACCGATATACGACGGGGCCGAAAAGACTTTTCCAGGCTAAGAAGGGAGGAAAAGTGGCCGAACGGTTAGGCTGCGGCTAATTTGTTACGTAACAAGGCGAGCTTGCTCTTGAGATTGGCAGCCTTGTTTTTAGAAATCATCTTGCGACCAGCAAGTCTGTCGAGCATAGAGGAAACCTTTGGATATTCCTTTTCAGCTTCGGCCTTGTCAGTTATTGTGCGGAAATGGCGTACAGCGTTACGTGCAGTTTTGGTGTAGTAACGGTTGCGGAGATTCCTTGTTTCAGTTTGACGAATTCTCTTTTTAGAAGATTTGTGATTTGCCATTTTAAAAATGAGATTAAAAAATTTGCTTATAAAATTTGTAGCCCCGAGGAGAGTCGGACTCCTCTTTCAAGAATGAAAATCTTGCGTACTAACCGATATACGACGGGGCCAAATAGAGGTCGTCAAAAAAGCGGTGCAAATATACGGAGGATTTTTGAGATTGCCAAATTTGGGCGCATATTTGGTGAAAATTATATTGAGAAAAAGCGGTGGAATGAAAAAATAGGCGTAAATTAGCGAAAAAATAGCGAGGCAAATGTACGAAACGATGCGGGGAGTGGTGCTTCACACCCTGAAATACAGCGACAAGAACTCAATAGTCCATATCTTTACCGATATGAAGGGCAGAATGTCGTTTTTGCTGCCGCAGGGAGCCACTCGCGGAGCGAGGATGCGGAATGCCATGTTCATGCCTCTGAGCATTGTGGAATTTGAGGCGCGGATAACGCCGGGACGCGACATCTGCACGCTCCGCGACGCCAGAAGTCTGTATGCGCTGACAACGGTGTACGGCGACCCGGTGAAAAATGCGGTGGCAACATTTGTCAGCGAACTGCTCACCCGCAGCATCCTTGAAAGCGAGCGGAACGACGCGCTGTTCCGATACCTGCAAACATCGATAACCCTCCTTGACAGAATGAGCGAGGGAGTGGCTAATTTCCATATATGCTTCCTTTATAATTTCGGTGTGTTTTTGGGAATACAGCCGGATACCGGCAGCTATGAGGAAGGGCGATGGTTCGATATGGAAAACGGAGTGTTCACCCGTGAGTGTCCGCCACACCATAATGTGCTGAATCCGGAGGAGGCAAAAACGATAGTGATGCTATCGAGAATGAACTTCAGCAATCTGCAAGTGTTCAGGTTTTCACGTGATGAACGCAGCAGAGTGCTTGACCTTGCATTGACATATTACAGACTTCATAATTCGATGATAGGAGCGATGAGGTCGCCTGAAGTGCTAAAGCAATTGTTTGATTAGAAGAGTGAGCGGGCTAAAAAATTAAAAATTTGGGATAAATCAGAGAATAATCGTAACTTTGCAGCGCAAAAAATGAAAATGCTCTCGTAGTTCAATGGATAGAACGGAGGTTTCCTAAACCTTAGATTTGGGTTCGATTCCCAGCGAGAGTACTACGAAATCGCTAATGGGCTTGAATGACAGCTGATTAGCGATTTTCATTTGGCTTTGGGTCTAACATGGGTCTAACTTTGGAGGTGATGGAAAAGTGGTGATATGCAATTGATAAATAATAATTAAGGTAAAATAATATCAAAAACTTATGATAGTTGTGCATTTTTTAGCTACTTTAGTGCGATAATTGCAAATAATCGGATAATATGAGCAAAATTATAACAGAAATAACGCCTCTGTCGGAGAAAGACTGTTTTTATCTGATAGACCGCTACAAAGATTGCTTTACATACCCAATACATAAGCATGAAGAATATGAGCTGAACTTTGTGGAGAACTGCAAAGGAGCAAGGCGAATAGTAGGTGATTCGATGGAAGACCTCGGCGAGTATGACCTTGCCTTGGTTGGACCGAACCTTGAGCACGTGTGGGAACAATACGAGTGCAGGGGGAAGAAAATCAGGGAGATAACCATACAATTCTCGAAAGGACTTCTTGGCGACACATTTTTGGGCAAGAACCAGCTGGACACGATAAAAAAATTGCTGGACAATGCCAAAAACGGAATAGCTTTTGAGATGCCTGCGATAATGAAGGTGTACGGCGCACTGGATGAGATAACACATACTCAGCCCGGATTCTACAGGGTGATTAAGTTCCTGACCATCATATATGAATTGTCGGTGACCAAGAGCCAGCATGTGCTGTCGAGTTCATCGTTCGCTCATTCCGACATGAGCGCCGACAGCCGCAGAGTTCAGAAGATTGAAGAATACATCAACCGGAACTATAGCGGAGAGGTACGCCTTCAGACGCTTTCAGAGATGGTGGGGATGACACCAACGGCATTCAGCAGATTCTTCAAATTACGCACGGGCCGAACGATTTCGGATTACCTTATAGATATAAGGCTTGGATATGCAGCAAGGAAACTTGCCGACAGCACAATGTCGATACTTGAAGTGTGCTACGACTGCGGATTCAACAATGTGTCGAATTTCAACAGGATATTCAAGAAGAAGAAAGGCTGCAGCCCGAAAGTTTTCAGAGAAAATTATCATAAGAATAAAATATTGGTTTGATATGAAAAGAATTTATAGCTTTATATTGGTGGCCTTATCGCTTTTGGCAATCACTTCAGCTGCCGATGCGATTAACCCGGCAACCGCATGGCGGAGAGGTCCGCAATTGATGTCGCCGGTGAAGTATTACGGCGCACTGCATGTGGAAGGCCGTTACCTGATGAACAACAGGGGCGAGCGTGTGATGCTTCAAGGCGTTAGCTTGGGATGGCATAACTTTTGGGGAAGATTCTACAATGAAGGAACTGTGACAGAACTTTCCCATGACTGGCACGCCACTGTGATAAGAGCAGCGATAGGAGTGGAAACGCCAAAGGGATACAAGGAAGACAAGGCATACGCCATGAATTGCGTTGACGTGGCAGTGAAGGGTGCAGTGAAAAATGGCGTGTATGTGATAATTGACTGGCACAGCCATGGCAATACACTGAAACAGGCGCGTGAATTCTTCGATGCAACCTCGAAACTATACGGCTCATTGCCGAATGTGATGTTCGAGGTGTGGAACGAGCCAATCAACAACAGTTGGAGCGAGGTGAAGAACTATGCCGAGGAATTGATAAAAGTGATAAGGGCAAATGCTCCGAATTCAATAATAATAGTAGGTTCACCGCATTGGGACCAAGATGTAGACAAAGCAGCCGACGACCCGATAACAGATGCAAAAAACATAATGTACTCGCTGCATTTCTATGCTGGGACACACGGGCAAAGTTACCGCGACAAAGCACAGTACGCAATTGATAAAGGCATGCCGCTTTTTGTGACTGAGTGTGGAGCGATGAACGCTGATGGCGACGGAGTAATCAACAAGAAAGAATGGGACTTGTGGATAAAACTTTTGCGCGCCAATTCGATAAGTGGCGCAGCATGGTGCATCGGCGACAAGGACGAAAGCAGCTCGATGATAAAGGCTACAGCACCGAGCAACGGTCTGCAATGGGGCGCAAGCGACATTAAGCCGTGGGCTTCATTCGTGAAACGCTATCTTAGCGGAGACCAAGGCGGTTGATTGCATGGAATAAGCAAAATCTAAAAATAAATACCTAAAACAAGAACATGAAAAGAATCGTTTTTTCAGTAGTGATGCTGCTGGGACTGCTGTGCGGCACAACTGCAAGTGCAGTGAAACTTCCCGACATCTTCAGCGACAATATGGTGCTGCAACAACAAAGCAACGCAAAGCTGTGGGGCTGGAGCAAAGCAGGGTCAACGGTGACAGTGAAAACATCGTGGAACAACGCGAAATATACTGCAAAAGCAGGCAGCAACGGGAGATGGGAATTGACCGTGGCAACGCCAAAAGCCTCATTCGATGAGCAGACAATCACATTCAGCGATGCTGAAGGAAAAACGACCTTGAAAAATGTGATGATAGGCGAAGTGTGGCTTTGCAGCGGACAATCGAACATGGAGATGCCCCTTGACGGTTTTTGGACTCAGCCAATTGAAGGGAGCAACCAAGCAATAGCATATTCAGGACAATATAAAGGACTGCGGATGGCGACAATACCCAAACGCGGTTCGGCAGTGCCTGAGGACAGTGTGTCAGGGAAATGGAAGACGAGTTGCCCAGAGAATGCCGCACGGTTCGGAGCTGTGGCGTATTTCTTTGCCGAAACATTGACAAAGCTATTGAATGTGCCTATCGGAATAATCAATTGCAGCTGGGGCGGCAGTACGGTTGAAGGCTGGCTGTCGAAAGAATGGCTGCAAAAGTATCCTGATGTGGACCTGAAGCAAGTGACACCGACAAACGTGAGTGGAATGAGTGAGCCAATGATAATGTACAATGGTCAGCTGCATCCGATAATCGGCTACACAATCAAGGGAATAGCATGGAATCAGGGCGAAAGCAATGTAGGACTTGACAAAACTTATGCCCAGCATCTTGCCGACATGGTGAAAGAGTGGCGTGAGGAATGGGGCGAAGGAAATCTGCCATTCTACATGGTTGAGATTCCACCATATATTTATAGTGGAGAAAACAACACCGAGGCAGCCCTACTGCGTGAATCGCAGCATAAATCAGCGAAGATGATTGGAAACTGCGGAGTGGTGAGCACTATCGATCTGATGAAGCCATACGAGACAAACGATATTCATGGTAGCCGCAAGCAGCCTATCGGTGAACGGCTCGGCTTTATGGCAGCGGCGAAAACCTACGGGATGAATGGAATAGCATGCGAAAGCCCTGAATTCGAGAGCATGAAGATTGACGGAAAAACGGCAACGCTGCATTTCAGCAACGCATCCGACGGATTCACTCCAAACCGTGATTTGAAAGGCTTTGAGGTTGCAGGCAGCGACAGCGTTTTTCATGCGGCCCATGCTGATGAGATTTTTGATACACGCGACATAAAACTCACTTGCAACGAAGTGGACAAGATAGTGGCAGTGCGCTACTGCTTCAAAAACTGGGAGATAGGTACAGTGCACAGCATGCGTTGGCTACCGCTCGTTCCATTCCGCACCGACAATTGGAGCAAATAAACCTACAAGAAATTTTCTTAAAGGAAGGCAGTCAGACGGAAGATTCCGTAAGGCTGCTTTTTTGCATAGTGAAGAATAGTATCAATTGAATATTGAGAAATGGTAAAAAATGCGCTAAAATGGGGGCTGAAATGAGGCGTTTTTGCAAAATTTGCAAAGTTTTGGATAAAAAAAGCAAAGTTTTTGAGACCTTCAAGAATTGATTGGCATTTTTGAAATCCATTCCTATGTTTTCATTATTCCGGCAGGCGAATTTCCTATTACCTATGCAAAAAAGTTTCACAGAGGTGTCTGGACACTTATAGTCACTCTAAAAAATTGAGTAATTGATGTGTTACGAAGGTGTTCACGGTGAGGGGGTGCACACAAGTATCAAGGTTTTCACCTATGAAAAAAATGATTTTTTGGAACGTGCAGTTCAATGGTAAAATAGTATCAGTGGCAATATTTCAAAGAACGCGGCACAAAAATAATGCATGGAATGCGGAATTATTACAGAAAAAAGGAGAGAATGGAGCGAAATAATAAAGATTGCAATAATTATTTGTGAATAATGATGGGTATTAAATTTATGGAAAGCAATGGTAAAAGAGGATAATCCATTAAAATAGTAGTTTAATCTATTTTAATTGTGCGCGAAATGAATTATATTTGCGCAATTTTATTTAAGGGAAATAGACTAATGATAATAGGCGATTATTTTATATGTATAGCCCATGCTTTGTCGTGTCGGCTAATAGACGCATACATCAATGCTGCTACCAGTAAATCTGTAATGAAAACTCAACAGACTTTCCATTTGGGACTTCCCCGAAAACGAATCAACACTATAATTAATTAGGAATAATACAAGCCAATAATGAAAAGATTATTCTTAATTCTAACACTATTGTGTGTGACAATTTCATTAAATGCGGGAAATTGGACATCGAATTCTTTTGCTGAGCCGTCGGCTGAATTCGGGCCTGGAGTGTATTGGTATTTCATGGATGGGAATATGTCGAAAGAGGGAATAACAAAGGACCTCGAATCGATGAAAAAAGCTGGAATAAAGTATGCGATATTCCTTGAAGTGAATGTAGGTGTGCCACGTGGCAAGATTGATTTCATGAGTGATGAATGGCTGGATTATTTTAAATATATAATTCAGGAAAGTAAGCGCGTAGGCATAAAGATAATTTTAGGCATAGGCCCCGGATGGGCCGGAAGTGGAGGGCCGTGGGTGAAAGGCGGAGAATCCATGCTTCACCTTGTGGCCTCGTCGGTGACAGTGAATGGAACGGGAAGCAAGCAAACAATAAAACTCCAAGTTCCCGAGCCTAAAAATCCTTATTTCGGAACAGGCAATTTTTCACCAGCCATGAAAGAAGAATGGGAAAGATTCTACAAGGATGTGGCAGTTATAGCTTTTCCCACTCCAAAACATTCACAGCTCATCAAGGATGCAGATGAAAAATCATTGTATTACAGACCGCCGTACAGTTCCACACCCGGAGTGAAACAGTATTTGCCCACCATGGAAGCATATAAGCAGAACACAGACAGCCAAGCCGTGGTTGATGGAAACAGGATCATTGACCTTTCAACATTGCTCCGCACAGATGGAACAATAGAATGGACTGTGCCGGAAGGAGAGTGGACAATTATGCGTTTCGGATGCCGCAACAATGGAGCAGTAACTCGGCCTGCACCTCTGCCAGGCGTTGGGATGGAATGTGACAAATTAGACACCACAAGTGCAAGCCATCATTTAAACCATTATACTGACCGACTGTTTCAAACGCTCGGCGACACTCCACTGCATACAGACAAAGGCGGACTGACGATGCTGCATATCGACAGTTGGGAAATGGGAGCGCAGAACTGGACGCCAAGATTCAGGGAAGAATTCAAAAAAAGAAGAGGTTACGAACCGCAGCCATATTATCCGGCGTATTTAGGGTTGATAGTGAAGAACAGGGAAGTAAGCGAACGCTTTTTATGGGACGTTCGGGAAACCGTGCAAGAACTATTGCTTGAGAACCATGCCGGATATGTGAAATCGTATGCCCACCGTCATGGCTTAACGCTGTCGATAGAGCCATACGACATGAATCCAACTGCAGATTTGGAATTGGGAGCTATGGCTGACGTGCCTATGTGCGAATTTTGGAGCAAAGGCTATGGGTATGATACGGAATTCAGCGCCATAGAAGCCACATCGGACGCTCACTTATTAGGGCAAAATGTGGTTCCAGCAGAATCATTCACAGCTTACCAAGACGGCTGGAAGCAATATCCCGGAGTGATGAAAAATCAGACGGATTGGGCGTTGGCGACAGGACTTAACAGATTGATGTTTCACACATTCCAACATCAGTGCCTTGATGATTCACTGAAGCCCGGAATGACGATGGGACCTTATGGGGTGCATTGGGACAGAAACCAGACATGGTGGCCTATGGTGACAGGTTATCACAAATATATAACCCGCTGCCAATATATGCTTCAGCAGGGGCATGCGGTGGCAGATATATTGTACCTCAATCCGGAAGGCGCTCCACATGTGTTCCGTGCGCCAAAATCGGCACTTGATTATTCCGATTCAATAATGCCCGACCATAAAGGCTACAGTTTTGATGGTTGCCCTCCATCCATGCTTTATGAGGCAACTGTGGAGAATGGAAAGATAGTATTTCCAAGCGGCGCTTCTTACCGCCTGCTTGTGCTGCCCGACAATAAAACCATAACGCCCAAACTTTTAGGCAAGATATACGGCCTGATTTCTAAAGGTGCAACAGTTATAGGAAATCCATACGAGCAGTCCCCAAGCCTGAACAATTATCCGCAATGCGATAATGAAGTGAAAAATCTGGTAATGAAAATCTGGGGTAACGACAGCACGAAGGCAATAAGAATGGTGGGTAAAGGCAGAATTATCCGCAGCGGCAGCGTAAGTGATAATTTATATCAGCCATATCCACAGACTGCTGCAATACTTTCATCGATGAACATAGCCGAAGATTTCCATTCGGATAAGGACTGCATACGCCACACCCACAGGCAGATGAGGGATTGCGACATATATTTCGTATCGAACAGGACAAAGGCAGGAGTGGAAACAAAATGCACTTTCAGAGTAAAAGGAAACGCCTATCCAGAACTTTGGAATCCGATGAATGGTGCCAAAAGGGCATTGCCCGATTTTAGCAGGAACGCAAGCGGAATAGAAATACCTTTGAAGTTTGAATCAAATGAATCATATTTTATAATTTTCGCACAAGGCGGAAAGACCTTGAAGCCAAATAACAAGCATAATTTTGAGAGATATGTGCCAATTGACACATTGACAAAGGCATGGCAGGTGGAGTTCAAAACGAAAGGGAATGGAACAGAATCAGTGATTTTCGACAAACTCACAGAATGGAATGAAAACGACAAGCCGGAAATCAAATATTATTCAGGAATAGCCACATACGAACAAACATTCAATGAATCGGGCATCAATCAGCATAGCAGTTATTACATTGACCTGAATAAGGTGAATGTGATGGCACATGTGTGGCTTAACGGGAAAGATTTGGGCATAATATGGACATCGCCATTCATGGCGGATGCTACAGGGGCGCTGAAAAACGGAGAGAATAAGCTGAAAATAGAAGTTGCGAATCTGTGGCCGAACCGACTGATAGGAGATGCGCAATTGCCCAATGACGGAATAGTAAACGGCCAATGGCCGGAATGGATATTGAAAGGCAAGAACCGCCCTTCAAACAGAGTAACATTCACAACGTGTGACCAATATAAAAAGACAGATACACTTCTTGAATCAGGGTTGACAGGACCAGTGTGCATCGTGAAGGCAAAAAACGAATAAAAGAAATGAAAAAAGGGATTCTGATAATATTAATCATTAGCTGCTGGAACGTAATAGCCAGTGCAGGCGGAAATCCAATAGTTGCAAATATTGGTTTGGCCGACGGACATTTTATAGTTTACGGGAATCGCATATATGATTACGCCACTCATGACTATTCATCGGACAATAAAGATTTTGTGATGAAGAACTGGTGGATATGGTCATCGACAGATTTGGTGAACTGGACATTTGAAGAATCACTTGCCCCAACAGTGTTGGGCCTACCTGCGGATTACAAAAGCTGCTGGGCCACGATGCCACAAGCACGAGGAGGGAAATACTATTGGTACTTATGCAACTGCGACAGCACTTATGTGGTGACTTCCGACACACCGTGCGGGCCGTGGAAATCACCGCTGGGGAAACGAGCGCTGGTGGCC
>JAKVKZ010000075.1 GCA_022484565.1 Muribaculaceae bacterium | reverse complement strand
ATGAGCTGAAAAAGACGACGATTGAATATCTGGACAGAAGAATTTGCAAGCCGGTTGTTGAGGCCATCGAAAAGATGGACGAAGAAGTGACAATCGCCGTGCTGCCTGACCATCCAACGCCTTGCAGATTGCGGACACATTCCGCTTCGGCAGTGCCGTTCCTGATTTGCAAGCCGGGCGAAAAGGCCGACGGAGTGACGACATACAGCGAGGCAAGCGCCCGCGACGGAAGTTACGGCATGTTGAGGCGCGATGAATTTATGAAAGCATTGTTTGAATGATAAATAACCAAATTCTAAAATATCGACATGGAATATTATAGTACAAACGGAAAGACTGCTAATGTGACATTGAAAGAGGCTGTGGTGAAGGGCCTTGCGGCTGACAGAGGACTGTTTATGCCAAAAACCATTCCTACACTTCCGGATGTGTTCTTTAAGAATATAGGAAACCTTTCTTTGCAGGAGATTTCGTATGCTGTGGCCTACACCTTGTTTGGAGAGGATATTGAGACGGAACAATTGAAAGACATCGTTTACGACACGCTGAATTTCGACATTCCATTGGTACATGTGGCTGACGACAGATATAGCCTTGAACTGTTTCACGGGCCGACGCTGGCATTTAAGGATGTGGGCGCACGGTTCATGGCAAGATTGCTTGGATACTTCAACAAGCAGGAAAAAGGACTGGTGAATGTGCTTGTGGCGACTTCGGGTGACACGGGAAGCGCAGTGGCCAACGGATTCTTGGGAGTGGAAGGCGTGCGCGTGTTCGTGCTGTACCCTCAAGGAAAGGTGAGCAAGATACAGGAATCGCAGTTCACGACGCTGGGGAAAAACATCACGGCGATTGAGGTGAACGGGACGTTCGACGACTGCCAAGCATTGGTGAAAAGCGCATTCATGGACGAGGAATTGAACGAGAAGATGCGGCTGACGAGCGCGAACTCGATAAACGTGGCGAGATTCTTGCCACAGATGTTCTACTACTTCCACGCATACGCACAATTGGTGCAGCGGGGACAGGACGTGAGCAACCTGGTGGTGGCGGTGCCGAGCGGCAACTTCGGAAACATCACGGCTGGACTGATTGGCAAAGCCATGGGGCTGCCGATTAAGAGATTCATCGCGGCAAACAACGCAAACGACATTTTCTATAAATATCTGCAAACGGGCAAATATGAGCCGAAGCCATCGATTACAACAATTGCCAACGCGATGGACGTGGGCGACCCGAGCAACTTCGCACGTGTGCTTGACCTTTATAAACATAGCCACGAGGCAATCTGCAAGGACATAAGCGGCTGCACATACACCGACGAACAGATTGCGGAGACGATGGCGGAAACATACAAGAACGAGGGGTATATGCTTGACCCACATGGTGCTTGCGGCTACCGCGCACTGAAAGAAGGGATGAAGCCCGGAGAAGTGGGCGTGTTCATTGAAACGGCACATCCGGCGAAGTTCAAGGACACTGTGGAGGCAATCATCGGCGACGAGGTGAAGATTCCGGCGAAGTTGAAGGCCTTCATGAAGGGCAAGAAACAGACTGTGAAGATGAGCAACGGGTTCACGGCATTCAAGAAATACTTGATGAAAGTGTGAGGATGCTTCAGTAAAGCTGAACGTTTTTGAGGTGTCCCGGATTTTTGCGGTTTGGGCTGAAATCGGGACAAGTGCGTGGGACAGTTTTAGGCTGTCAATTGGTTGACAATCAGAATGATTTTTTGAGTGTCCCACAAATTTTTTCACCAAACTTTTCACCATTTCTCGGGACACAGCTTTTGATGAATTTGCTACTGATAATGCAGAGCTTTTGGCTATTGCAGATGATGAAACTATGCGCAAATTTGTGTGACATGGGATAGATGCGTGGGACAAAATCCGATAGATAATAGTCTGGAAACCAAAGGGAAATTGGGCGTTGTCCCGAAATTTTTTCATGTAAATTTTTCGGATGATTTTTGCTGATTTGAGTGATGATTGAATGGTGGCTTTTAATCGCTTATGAGTAAGTGAAAGACTGATTTCAGGGACATTATTTGGGACACTTGTGGGACAAAATGGGTGCTTGAAAGCGGCTATTTGTATGGGATTTGGAATTTGTCCCAAGAATTTTTTGATTGAATTTTTCGCGGAAGTTTTTGTGGATATTGCATGGCTTTTTGACAGCGTATTGATGGCATGCGGAATTGACGCAAACGAGTAGGGCAATATGTGATTGAATAATTGGCGCAATTGCTATTCTTGATTTTATATTTGGGACAAAGATAACGCCAAGAGAAAAAGGAAAACCGAGAAAAAAGGAAAAAGGCGGAGAAAAATTAGATGGATATCAAGTCAGTGCAATATGTTTTCATTTGAATTTGCCAAAGCTTTATTTTTTATGATAAAGGAAAGAGTGCGGGTATGAAAAATTGAGGCGCAACTTTTGAGAGAAATTGGTTGGATTGTATAATTATTTGATACATAAAAATTTCAGGAAGAATGTTAAAACTATATATTTCGTGTAATAATCGGGGCAGTTCATACAATAATCGGAAAAATGCTTTTTAAAAAGGGAGAAGAGGGTTAACTTTGCAGCAAAGAAAAAGAAACATAAGAATCTAAAACTTTAAAGAGAAATGGAAAATTGCGAAAAAGGTGTATATTGCTCAGGAATAGAGACGAAAGAGCCAGCGCAAGGAGCGGCGAGAGAAAGGTGTGGAAATTTGTCCGCGAAGCGGACCGAAAAATGAAATATTGTCAAAAGAATTAGAATAATGGAAACAAGAGACGTATTGCAGGTGGGGACTGAACTGAAAAGTCCTGAATTTTCTTACATTATAAAATCGGTGCTGGAACAAGGGAGTTTCGGCATCACTTATTTGGCTTCGGCAAAGATGATTGCGCATGGCCCGCTTGGCGACATTGAGACTGAAGCTAAAGTCGTCATCAAGGAATTCTACATGCAGGGACTTAGCAGCCGCTGCAGCGACGGAAGTGTCAGCGGCTCATCGGGCAGCCTCGTGACCAACTACCGCAAAGAATTCCGCCGCGAGGCTGAAAAATTATCGAAGATGCACCATGAGAATATAGTGAAGGTGTTTGAAGTGTTCGATGCCAACGGCACAACCTATTACGTGATGCAGTACATCGAGGGGATGTCGCTCGACGAATATATAATCAGCAATGGCCATCTTGCCGAAAGGGAGGCATCAGAATACCTTGCTGCCATAGCCGAAGCACTGTGCTACATGCACAGCAAGAATATGCTTCACCTTGACTTGAAGCCGAAGAACATAATGCGGAGGAATGACGGAAAGCTGTTTTTGATAGATTTCGGGCTGTCGAAGCATTATGATTCAAACGGCGAGCCGGAATCGAGCATAAGTGTCGGGCTTGGCACACCTGGATACGCACCTATAGAGCAGGGCTACATTGATGATTCAAAGACATTTACTGCCACGCTCGACATATATTCGATGGGGGCGACCTACTATAAGATGCTTACCGGCCAGACACCACCCAATGCATCAAATGTGCTTAATGATCAAGGGAAAAAGCTGCGAGAGGCACTCACCGGCAGCAGTGAGAAGGCAATATCCTTAGTGCTGAAGATGATGAGTCCATTGAAAGTCTCAAGACCACAAAATGTGGAAGAAGTGCTGGCTTTACTTGGAAGAGATGCCATAAAAGGAGGTGAAGAGGAGAAGAATCGTAAAATTGAAGAAGAAAGAAAGCGTGCTGATGAGCGTACGCAGCTACTGGAGGCGGAGCGCATCAGGAAAATGGAAGAAGAACGTAAACTGAAAGAGGAAGCCGAGCGCGAGGCTGCAGAAGAACAAAAACGAAAGAGAAATAAACGGATTTTATTAATTGGTGGCTGCGTGGCATTGTTGGCAATTATTGGAGGAGTTATTTGGTATGTGTCAAGTCCAAATGATATTCAACCAGTAAATCAACCAGCAAAACAAGCAGGCGGAGAAAAAATCGGAGCAAATTCAAACGTCCCAGGGGCAGTTGACTTGGGATTGAGCGTGAAGTGGGCAAGCTGCAATGTTGGAGCTACAAAGCCTGAGGAATATGGCGGATATTATGGTTGGGCAGACCCGACAGGGACAAAGACATCGCCAAACGATAATGAATATCCAAGTGCAAATCCTCCAAGCAATATCAGCGGGACTGAATACGACATTGCGAGAGCGAAACGGGGCGGAAACTGGCGTTTGCCAACACATGCCGAGCAGCAAGAATTGGCCGATAAATGCACATGGACTTGGACCACATACAACGGAGTGGAAGGCATGAAAGTAACAGGCCCTAATGGCAACAGCATATTCTTGCCGGCTGCAGGCGGTCGCTGCGGCACAGACGTGTACAAAGCAGGCGCGTACGGCTTCTACTGGAGTGGTACTCTGTACGAGAGAAGCGATGGCGCCTACTTCATGAGCTTCTACAGCAATGGCGTTCATGGCTGGAACAACAATTGGGCTCGCAGCAACGGTTTGCCGGTTCGGCCAGTTGTAGAATAAACGAACGAATGTGAGCGGATTGATTATTGATTATTCATGAAACGCTTTCCGTGTCGCTTTGCGGCGCGGAAAGCGCAAAATTAAATTTAAATTTATTATATAAATTTGCAAATAAGATAAGCAGAAAAACGAGATGGAAACAAGAGACGCATTGCAGGTTGGGACTGAACTGAAAAGTCCTGAATTTTCTTACATTATAAAATCAGTGCTGGAACAAGGGAGTTTCAGCATCACTTATTTGGCTTCGGCAAAGATGATTGCGCATGGCCCGCTTGGCGACATTGAGACTGAGGTTAAAGTCGTCATAAAGGAATTCTACATGCAGGGACTTAGCAGCCGCGGCAGAGACGGAAGTGTAGGCGGCTCATCGGGCAGCAGCCTTGTGACCAACTACCGCAGGAAATTCCGCCGCGAGGCTGAAAACTTATCGAAGATGCACCATGAGAACATCGTGAAGGTGTTTGAAGTGTTCGGTGCCAACGGCACAACCTACTATGTGATGCAGTACATCGAGGGAATGTCGCTCGATGAATATATAATTAGCCATGGCCATCTCAGTGAGAAAGAAGCATCAGAAAACATTGCCACAATAGCCAGAGCACTTGGCTATATGCACAGTCAAAAGATGCTGCATCTTGACTTGAAGCCGATGAACATAATGCGGCAGAATGACGGGAAACTGTTTTTGATGGGTTTTGGACTGTTGAAGAATTATGATTCAAACGGCGAGTCGGAATCGAGCATAAGTGTTGGGCTTGGCACGCCAGGATACGCACCTTTAGAGCAAGATGACATTGATGATTCAAAGGCAATTGCTGCCACACTCGACATATATGCTTTGGGGGCGACCTACTACAAAATGCTTACGGGCAAGACCCCACCAAATGCATTAAATGTGCTTAATGACCAAGAAAAGAAGTTGAAAGAGACACTGACTGGCAGCAGTGAGAAGTCAATATCCTTGGTACTTAGCATGATGAGTCCCTTGAAAGGCTCAAGGCCCCAAAATGTGGAAGAAGTGTTGGCTTTATTGGAAAAAGATACAGTTGAAGGAAGAGAAGAAAAGGGAAAAATTACAGATGAGCTGACACAGTTCTTGGAAACTAAGCGCAGCAAGAAATTGAAAGAAGATAGTGCTCAGAAAGAGGAGGTTGAGCGTAAGGCTGAAGAACAAAAACGAAAGAAAAACAAGCGGATTTTATTGATTGGTAGTTATGTGGTATTGTTGGCGATTATTTGCGGAGTTATTTGGTATGTGTCAAGTCCAAATGAATTCATAACTGCTGCAAATTCAAATGCTCCAGTGGCAGTTGACTTGGGGCTGAGTGTGAAGTGGGCAAGTTGCAATGTTGGAGCTACAAAGCCTGAAGAATGTGGAGGATTATATGGCTTGACAGACCCGACAGGAACAAATTCATCAGGAAACTATCATGATTATCCGTGGGGAAATAATATCAGCGGAACTGAATATGATATAGCAAGAGCTAAATGGGGAGGAAGTTGGAGATTACCGACAAATGAAGAGTGCAAAGAACTTAATGAGAAATGTAAATGGACTTGGACCATATACAATGGGGTAAAAGGCATGAAGGTAACAGGACCAAATGGCAACAGCATATTTTTGCCGGCTGCAGGCAACAATGATGGCACAGGCGTGAAATGCGCAGGCACGGCGGGCTACTACTGGAGCGGCACTGTGCTCGAATTTTTTAGAATAGCCGACTACGGTATAGACTTCAGCAGCAAGGGCAGTCACGACTTTAACGGTTGGGGTCGCGGCTACGGTTTGTCGGTTCGTCCAGTAGAACAAAGCGAATGAAAGTGAACGGATTTAATCATTCAGAAAACTATTACTATCTGATTTAAGTGGCTCGTTTAGAAAAATAAATATAGATGAGGCCGATGGGTAAGTTCTGGTGATGGAATGGCGTTGAATGGAAGATATAAAAAATCCCCTTGGGCGATTGCCTGAGGGGATTTTTATATTAATTGGAATTATGGGCGATTACTTCTTGGCGCAAGGACAAGGCTGATTGATTTGCTTGAAGAAGTCGTTGCCTTTGTTATCAACGAGGATGAAGGCAGGGAAATCCACTACTTCAATTTTCCAGATGGCTTCCATGCCAAGTTCGGGATACTCAACACACTCAATGCTCTTGATGTTGTTCTGGGCAAGGATGGCAGCCGGTCCGCCGATGCTGCCGAGATAGAAACCACCATGCTTCTTGCAGGCATCGGTGACTATCTGGCTGCGGTTGCCTTTGGCAAGCATTACCATGCTGCCGCCACGGCTCTGGAAGAGGTCAACATAAGGATCCATGCGGTTGGCAGTTGTCGGGCCCATTGAGCCGCAAGCCATGCCGGCAGGAGTCTTGGCCGGACCTGCATAGTAAATTGGGTGGTCCTTGATGTACTGCGGGAGGTCTTCGCCCTTGTCGAGGCGTTCCTTGAGGCGGGCGTGAGCGATGTCACGGCCTACAATGATGGTGCCGTTGAGGGAAAGACGCGTCGATACTGGATATTTGTCGAGAACCTTGAGAATTTCGCTCATAGGCTGGTTGAGGTCGATTTTGACAGCGTTGCCTTCGCCTGCCTGACGGAGTGCCTCAGGAATGAGTTCGCCTGGATTGTCATCGAGTTTTTCAATCCAAATGCCGTCCTTATTGATTTTGCACTTGATGTTGCGGTCGGCAGAGCAGCTAACGCCCATGCCAACAGGGCAGGAAGCGCCATGGCGAGGCATACGGACGATGCGGACATCGTGGGCGAAATACTTGCCGCCAAACTGAGCACCAAGACCAATTTTGTGCGCTTCCTCAAGCACCTGCTTTTCAAGTTCGACATCGCGGAACGCACGGCCATACTGATTGCCAGTAGTGGGCAGAGCATCGTAATAGTGAGTGCTGGCGAGTTTCACAGTGAGGAGGTTCTTCTCGGCAGAAGTGCCGCCGATAACGAAGGCGATGTGATAAGGAGGACAAGCGGCAGTGCCGAGAGTCTTCATTTTCTCAACGAGGAAAGGCACGAGAGTCTTAGGGTTGAGCAAAGCCTTGGTCTCTTGGAAGAGATACGTCTTGTTGGCCGAACCGCCGCCCTTGGTGACGCAAAGGAAGTGATATTCCATGCCTTCGGTGGCATCAATGTCGATTTGAGCAGGGAGATTGCACTTGGTGTTGACCTCATCGTACATGTTGAGAGGAGCATTCTGCGAATAGCGGAGATTCTCCTCGGTGTAGGTCTTGTAAACGCCAAATGAGAGAGCCTCGGCATCGCAGCAGCCAGTCCATACCTGCTGGCCTTTCTCGCCGTGGATGATAGCCGTGCCGGTGTCCTGACAAAGTGGCAATTTGCCTTTGACTGAAACTTCGGCATTGCGGAGGAAAGTGAGAGCGACATATTTGTCGTTTTCGCTAGCCTCTGGGTCGGAAAGAATCTTAGCGACCTGCTCATTGTGCTTGCGGCGGAGGAGGAAAGAAACATCGCGGAAGGCCTGATTAGCCATGCGAGTCAATCCCTCTTTCTCGATTTTAAGAATGGGTTTTCCCTCAAACTCGCTTACCGACACAAAATCCTTGGTAAGCAGATAATATTCAGTATCATCCTTTCCGAGCGGAAATGGAGGCTGATACATAAATTCAGGTGTTGTAGCCATATTTTTTATAATTGATTTATAAGAATATTAAATTATCAGTTTAGATGCAAAATTAATGAACTTTCAGCTACGATGAAACTATTTAGGATGATTTTTCAAAAAATGAGCGAAAGGCGACGATGAAAGTGCAACGATAATAGCGAAATTATGGCTTTTTATTTGCGCTAAATATGTAACTTCGCAACGAGAAACAATTAGAACAAGATGAAAATGAAATTCGTTTATTTTGCTGTGCTGTGCGTTGCCACACTATTCATGACCGGATGCTCGTCGAGCAGCAATGATGAGCCAAGCACGCCATCGAGCGACGCTCTGGAAGTGGTGAGCAGCACCGACATGCAGCCGAGCGAAATAATAGGACTGCTGACACAATATGCACCGTCGGCAGCGCCAGTGCTGGAGGAATCGCGGGCAAGCGGGTCGTACATGGCACTTATCAATGCAAAAATGCAGATATTGGGACTGACATCGGTGAAAAGTGACGTTGTGCGCTTCAAAAGCGTAGGGAAAGACGGAGCGGAACTATATCAGACGGGCAAAATCTATATTCCGCAGCAGACTTCGCCACTAAGAGGAATAATAATAGCAAACCACTACACAATCACCCAAAATTCAGAGGCTCCATCGCAGACATTCCAACTTGAAGGAGCGGCTTCGCTGCTGGGCTATGCAGTGGTAATGGCTGACTACATCGGTTTCGGCGAAACCAAAGCGATGCCACAGACGTACCTTTGCGCTGACCTTACCGCCCATTCATCGGTGGATTTGGCACTTTGCACATATAAATACCTCAATGACATGGGCTATAAGTTCGTGTATGCGGATAACGAGGTGTATAACGAAGGATATTCGCAGGGCGGTGAAGTGGCACTTGCAGTGCAAAAACTGATCGAGAGCGAATATGCCGATAAATTCACCATAAGGAAGACATTTGCTGGCGCAGGTCCATACGACATTGCGGCAACGTTCAAAACCATGATAGCGAACAACAATTCGCCAATAAGTGCCGTGATGCCGCTGACATTCATAGCAATGAACTATTATTACGGGCTGAACCTCGATTTCAGCAAATATTTCAAAGAACCATTGCTGAGCAACTACGATAAATGGATAAACAGTAAAGATTACAACACCACCCAGATTGACGGATTGCTCGGGACCACAAAAGTGGATGCAATTCTAACAGCAAACGCACTCAATCCTGATGCGGCGGAGATGAAGACGATGAACGAAACTTTCGAGAAAAATTCATTGGTGAAATGGAGTCCAAAAGCACCGATAGCACTTTTCCACAGCACTACCGACAATGTGGTGCCTGACTTGAATTCAAAAGAGGCATACGAATATTTCAAGGCCAATTCATCAGCCACAGTCACTTTCGATAATGCCGATTACGGAAGCCACTACACTGCCGCATTGCAATTTTATATGAAATATGCGCTTGCCATTTATTAGGATAATTGGAATCTTATATTAATTTTGCAGAAATAAGCCGAAATAAAAAGATGACAGCAATGAAAAACTATCAGAAACCGGCATTGGCAGCCATAATGATGATTATGAACTGTCTGCCGATGATGGCGCAGGGTGATGGAGGAACAGCAGCGCTCAACGGCGGGCTTCTTCTGCTTGCCTCGCCAGTGATGCAGATATTGCTTATCATGATTATGATAGGCGGCATCTACACTGAAATGCACACGCCAGGGATAGGATTTCCGGCAGCGGTGGCAATAGTGGCGGCCGTGTTGTTCTTTTTGCCGCTTTATGTGGAAGGCTTCGCTGCAGGGTGGGAGATAACGGCATTCGCGGCAGGATTGATTCTGCTTGCACTTGAAATATTTGTCGTACCCGGTTTTGGCGTGACGGGAGCCTCGGGAATGCTGCTGATATTCGCCTCGCTATTCTTTGCCCAACTTCCCAACGATGCAATAAATCTTGATAACATATCCTCACAAAACATTTATATGGCATTACTAATAATAATTATCGGAATAGTTCTTGGAGTGTTGGCAATAGTGCTGATACTTAAGAAAGTGGTGAAACGCAAAGGCATAATCAGCGAAACCGCCCTCAACAAGGAACAGAAACTTGAAGACGGCTACATCGGAGTGCCGATGGACCTCGCAGAATATGTCGGTATGACAGGAACATCTGTGACCGTGCTGCGGCCAGCCGGAAAGATAAGCATCGGTGACAAATTGATTGATGCTGTGTCGACCGGCAATTTCATCGAGCAGGGCACACGGGTGAAAGTGGTGAAATACGAAAATACCCAATTATACGTCACTCCCGAATAATTATAATTGACAGCAGAAAATGAGCAACAACCTAAGATATATTGGAATAATCCCAGCCCGCTACGCATCGTCGCGCTTTCCGGGCAAGCCGCTTGCCATGATTGGCGGCAAGATGATGATAGAAAGAGTGTGGAATCAGGTGAGCAAGGTGCTTGATAAAGTGCTTGTGGCAACTGACGATCAGCGAATAGTGGATGCCGTGAAGGGGTTTGGCGGAAATGTGGTGATGACAAGTGTGAATCACAGAAGCGGAACCGACCGTTGCCGTGAGGCATACGAAAAAGCCGGCGACGGCGAGGATGTGATAATCAATATCCAAGGCGATGAGCCGTTCATACAAGAGCAGCAACTTCAAGCAATAATGAGTTGCTTCGACGACCCGACGACGCAAATTGCCACGCTGGTACGCCCATTTGATGAAAATCGTCCAATTCAGGAACTTATTGACCCCAATACGCCTAAAGTGGTGCTCGACAAGAACCATAACGCACTGTATTTCTCACGTTCAGTGATACCTTACGTAAGGAAAGCGGAGGAAACCGACTGGCCAAAACGTACGGCATATTACACCCATGTGGGCATGTATGCCTACCGCGCAAAGGTGCTTGCTGAAATCACCAATCTGGAGCAGTCGCAACTGGAATTGGCTGAATCGCTGGAACAACTTCGCTGGCTTGGAAACGGCTATAAGATTAAAGCCGGAATCACTGATTGCGCAACAATCGGAATCGACACTCCGGCAGACATTGTGAATGCAGAAAAATTGCTCAGTCAAAACAAATAATGAGATGGATAAGAACCATAAGCCAATCGACCGCACTGTGGCGCCTCCAATAAAAGACTTCGATGATTTGCGACTTGATTATCCTAAGCCCACAGCACTGCCGAATGGCGTGCCGATGTACGTGGTGAGCGGCGGCGACCAAGAAGTTTTCAAGATTGAACTTGTTTACCGAGGCGGAGAGTTTGCTCAAGACAAAAAACTTGAAGCGACAATGGCTGTGGATATGTTGCAGTTTGGAAGCGAGAAATACGACCAGAAAGCAATTTCCGAGACATTGGACTTTTATGGCGCATCATTTGATGCCGAATCCCACCTTGGATACGTGATTGTGAGCATAAAAGCGCTTAATCGATGCCTCGACGGGGTTATGCCAGTGTTTGCCGATATGGTGCTGCACCCGTCGTATCCCGAAAACCATTTCGAGATATTGAAGGAAAACAAAAAAGACTCAATAAGAACATCCGAAAGGAAAACGTCGGTAATAGCCCGGAAAGCGATGGTCAGAGAATATTTGGGCAAAGGGCATCCGATGGCGGAAACGGCGACCGAAATGGATGTGGATGATTTGACTACCGATGATTTGCGGATGTATCACAGCAAATTCTGCCATACGGCAAACCTGACAATAATCCTTTCAGGACTAATCACAGAAGAAATCAAGCAAAGCGTAATAAAATATTTCGGAACAACTGCCGACGGAGCAAAAGAACTTGAAATAGCTATGATTCCGCCGTTGCTGAGCGGAAAAAAGTTTGTAGTGACTGACTGCAAGGACAGCGTACAGGCATCGCTGATAATGAGGATTCCTACCATCACACGTCAGCATCCCGATTTCCTTAAGTTGCACGTGCTTTGCATAGTGCTCGGCGGCTATCCCGGAAGCAGGCTGATGATGAATGTGAGGGAACAAAAAGGATATACCTACCACATTCAAGCATCGCTTTGCGGAAATCTCAATCATTCATTCATCAGCGTAACCGCAGAGATTGACACGAAGCATACGGCTGAAGTTATCAGCGAAGTGAAGGCGGAAATGCGCCGTCTGCGTGAGGAATTGATACCTGATGAGGAATTGAAGGTGGCATGCTCGTACACGATGGGAATGATTGCATCGACAATTGACAATCCATTTTCAATAGGCGTACACGTCGGCTCCATGATAGTTTTTGGCGGGTATCCTGAATATTTCAACAAAAAGGTGGAGGAAATCAACAATGCTTCGGCAGAAAATCTGCGTGAAATAGCCCGAAAATACCTGAAGGAGGAGGATATTTTCATAAGCGTGGCGGGTGCAAAAAGCATTATGAAATTATAATAGTAAATATATTGTCAAAATCATATTTTTTTGCGAACTTTGCAGCAAAATTCAGAGTAAATATTAAAAATTCAATAAACTTCAGATGAATAAAAAAAGTGCAT
This sequence comes from Muribaculaceae bacterium, assembly GCA_022484565.1. Classification (GTDB taxonomy): domain Bacteria; phylum Bacteroidota; class Bacteroidia; order Bacteroidales; family Muribaculaceae; genus JAKVKZ01. The sequence continues at coordinate 902 of JAKVKZ010000075.1, read as the reverse complement.
TACAAAAGGCTCGCGCTGCCTACCAACCAAAGTTGCCCTCAGCACTTTGGGGAGCAGTAACAGCCGTGAAAGGTGAACCGACCAATTCGGTAGCTAATCAAGATGAAATCAAGGCATTGTTTCCGTGTACATACGGACTCCCTGAATTAACATTTGAGAAAGATACGAAAGCCATAAAAGGCAAAACATCGCACCCTGCAATCAACGTAGGCGTTATTCTTTCAGGCGGACAAGCTCCTGGCGGACATAACGTGATAAGCGGACTTTTCGACGGCATCAAGTCGCTCAACAAGGCAAATCGCCTTTATGGTTTCCTTATGGGACCTGGCGGACTTGTAGCCCACAATTATATGGAACTTACAGCGGACATCATTGATGATTACCGCAATACCGGCGGCTTCGACATTATCGGTTCAGGCCGTGACAAAATTGAGAAACCAGAGCAATTCGAGAAATCAATTGAAATCCTTAAGGAACTCAAAATTTCAGCTTTGGTTATAGTTGGCGGAGATGATTCCAACACCAACGCAGCACTTCTTGCAGAGAACTTCAAGGCCCGCGGCGAAGCCATTCAGGTGATTGGCTGCCCGAAGACCATTGACGGTGACCTCAAGAACGATATGATTGAAACTTCATTCGGCTTCGATACAGCCACTAAGGTGTATTCAGAAGTCATCGGCAATATAGAACGCGACTGCAACTCAGCCAAGAAATATTGGCACTTCATCAAGTTGATGGGACGTTCAGCATCACATATAGCACTGGAATGCTCACTTCAGACGCATCCTAACTACTGCATAATCTCGGAAGAGGTTCAGGCAAAGAACAAGTCGCTCGACGACATCGTGGCTGATATTGCCAATGTTGTGGCAAAACGTGCTGCACAAGGCAACAATTTCGGC
>JAKVKZ010000074.1 GCA_022484565.1 Muribaculaceae bacterium | reverse complement strand
GCTGACCGACCGTAAAGTCTGTTCAAGGAAGTACTTTACCCGATAATTCACTATGACGACTGACACTTTCAATATTCTGCCTTTTTGAAATTGTGGCACAAATATAAGCATTATTTGGAAATATTGCGGCAAGTTCCCGGCTATTGGTGGATATGGGACAAAAAGGTGGGACAAAAAATGGCATTTAATGTGCTGAGAGATAGGGGCGTTTGATTGGGTCCCACAAATTTCTGCACCATAATGTTTGATGCGGGACGGGACAGGATTTGATGGGTGGATTGGCTAGAATTTGACGAATTTGGGACAATGAGGTGGGACAAAAAACGGGCTTTAATGTGCTGAGGGATAGGGGCGTTTGATTGGTGTCCCACAAATTTCTGCACTATAATGTTTGGCGCTGTACGGGACTGAATTTGATGGGTGGATTGGCTGTGATTTGACGAGTTTGAGACAATGAGGTGGGACAAAAATAGGCATTTAATGTGCTGAGGGATAGGGGCGTTTGATAGGTGTCCCACAAATTTCTGCACCATAATGTTTGGTGTGGGACGGGACAGAATTTGATGGGTGGATTGGCTGTGATTTGACGAATTTGGGACAATGAGGTGGGACAAAAAACGGCATTTAATGTGCTGAGGGATAGGAGCGTTTGATAGGTGTCCCACAAATTTCTGCACTATAATGTTTGATGTGGGACGGGACTGGATTTGATGGGTGGATTGGCTGAGATTTGGCGAATTTGGGACAATGAGGTGGGACAAAAAATGCGCTTTAAGTGGCTGATAGATAGGGATGTTATGAGAAACTTGCAGCTGAAAATTTGATTGAATTTTTCGATTGTTTTTCTTTTTGATTTTGAATTTGATATTAGAATTTGCAGACATGAGGCTGGGACAACTTTGGGGCTGCCTTAATTGGAATTTGCTTACTGATGATTTTTTGATTGCCTGCATGTTGATGCCAGTTGATGCACGAAGGTAATGCAGCGGGAGGAATGAGATTCAAGGAAAAGGGAAAAAAGAAAGACGAGATAAATAGAATATTTACTAATTTGATCGATTGTCGAGAAAAAAATTAAGAGAAATATAAAAAAACAATTGAAGTATAGGAAAGTTTGCTTAACTTTGGAGGAATAAAATGGAAATTAATATAAAATATAGTTTCAGATATGAGCAATTTTAATGAAAATATTCGTGTGCAAGTCCCTGCTGCATTACATTTGTATAGTTTGGGATATACCTATCTGGATGATATAAAAGACTATAAAAATAGCACGAATATCATTACTCCAATTTTTTTAAATGCCGTGAAACGTCTTAATTCCAAAATGACAGAATTGGAGTGCACTCAACTTTTGGATAAAATAGAGAGAATTGCAGACAATGATGATTTAGGCAGGGAGTTCTATAATATGCTTTCTGCGAACAGTGGAATTAAGTTGATTGATTTTGAAAATCCAGATAACAATGATTGGCATGTAACAACAGAATTTACATGCGCTAATGTGGATTCAGGAGATGAATTCAGGCCTGATATTACTTGTTTTGTTAATGGATTACCATTGGCTTTCATTGAAGTGAAGAAGCCAAATAATAGTGATGGCATTTTAGCAGAACGAGAGCGAATAAACAGGCGCATGCGTAATCGCAAGTTCCGTCGGTTTTTGAATATCACTCAAATAATGATATTTTCGAATAATCAAGAATATGACAATGATAATAGAGTTCCTATTCAAGGCGCATTTTATTGCTGTACATCCAAGGATAAAGCATTTTTTAATGCGTTCAGGGAGGAAGACAAAACATTCGTACAGCATTATAATTATAAGGTAATTCCTGAAGATGAAGAAAATAAAGTTCTTCGCCATAGGAATTGCGTCGTCATGAAAGACTCAGAAATTTATGAAACAAATAAGGATGTAAAAACGCCAACAAATCGGATTCTCACCTCAATGCTTAGCAAAGAACGATTTTTGTTTCTACTAAGATATGGCATAGCATACGTTGACCAAAAGATAGAACTTGAAGATGGGACAAAGAGTACTATTTTGCAAAAACAAATAATGCGTTATCAGCAATTATTTGCTTCACTGGCGATTCGGAAAAAACTTTTAACTGGAATAAAGAGCGGTATAATATGGCATACCCAAGGTAGCGGCAAAACAGCATTGGCATTTTATTCAGTGCGAAGTCTAACGGATTTTTATGCCAAACAAAATATTGCTGCTAAATTTTATTTTATTGTTGATCGTATAGCATTAATGGAACAAGCTGCCGATGAATTTGTCGCTAGAGGCTTGGTTGTTAGGACTGCCACAAGTCGAAAAGAATTAATGGATGATTTTAAAGACAATAAGCCAATAGTAAATACAGAGGGCAAGCCAGAAATTATGGTTGTCAACATTCAGAAATTCAAAGAGGACGCATCCAAAATAAGTATTGATGGTGGTTACAGTACACATTTACAAAGAATTTTCTTTGTCGATGAAGCCCATAGAGGCTATAATCCACAAGGAAGTTTTCTTGCTAATCTATTAGAGGCTGATAAAGATTCAATAAAAATAGCCCTAACAGGCACTCCACTTTTAAAGGAAGAGCGTGAATCATGGCGTGTATTTGGTGACTACATCAACACTTACTATTACGATAAATCAATTGCTGATGGATATACTCTCAAACTTATGAGAGAACCAATTGAAACTATCTATAAAGAAACAATTGAAAATATCCTTGATAACTTGGCTGGTGGAGTTGAGGTCAAGAAAAGCGACATTGACAAGAATAAAATTCTTGAAAATGATACATATCTTAATGCCTTGCTTGACTATATAATTTCTGATTTTCGTAAATTCCGCAGAGAACAAGCTGATGATAGTGTTGGCGCAATGATAGTATGCAGAACGAATCCGCAAGCCCGCGAGATGTATCGTTTGTGGCAAAAGCGCTTCAACCAAGCTAAAGTAATTGAGGAGAAAAGAGAGGAAAAGATGCTTACAGCAAGTGAGCCGATGAGTAATTTTGACTATGCAAAACCATTACGCGCTTCACTTATTCTTCATGATGAAGGAGATAAAGAGGAGCGAAAAGAATACATAGAAGAATATAAAAAATTACAGACAATTGATGTGCTAATAGTCAATCAAATGCTACTTACTGGATTTGACTCTCCACGGCTTAAAAGACTTTATCTTGGGCGGTTAATGGATGGGCATGATTTGCTACAAGCACTCACAAGAGTGAACCGTCCATACAAAGATTTCAGTTATGGATATGTTGTGGATTTTGTTGACATAAAAGAGAATTTTGATGCTACAAACGATCGCTATCTTCGTGAACTTAACAGGACAAATGATCCAGATGAGACAGGAGAGGTTAAGCCGACAGGTAATGTTATTATAGAGGACAAGGATGCGATATTGAACCAAATGAAGCAAATAAAGAGTGTGCTATTTAATTTCACTTGCGAAAATCCTGAAGAGTTCCGTAAAGAAATAGATGAGATAGAAAATAAAGATAGTCTTTATGAACTTCGCACCACACTGAGCGACGCAAAAGCAATCATGAACCAAGTAAGGTCATACGGAGACGAAGCGCTGAAGGAGAAAATCAACAAACTATCCATGGGTGCTATTCCTACCCTTATTACTGAGGTTAATCATAGGATAGAACGAATTAATCTTATCGGTAACGAAGAGCATAAAGCTGACGTTTCGGGTATTATTAATATTGCTTTGTCGGAATTGGAATTTGAATTTAAGAAAGGTATTTCAGAAGAGCTACGCATTATAGTTAATGATTTGCAAGAACGTTGTGAGAGAGTGCAATCGGAATTTGAAGCTAATTTTGACCAAAATGAGGAAAAATATGTTATCCTTGCGGATGAATTCAGGGAATATTTTCGGAAAAAAGGTTTTGTTCCGCAATCGACTAAAGAAGCAAAGGAGAGTATTGATTATATGGATGGTGTGATGAAAAAAATCAAAGAAATCAATCGTCGTAACAGAATATTGAAGAAAAAATATCGTGGAGACGAGAGATTTGTGCGCATCCACAAGCGTATTGACGAAGAAAATCAAAAGAGAAAAAAGCCAATTATCGGTAAAGAGGAATATGAAATTGCACTTGGGCTTTCGCAAATGAAAAGAGAAATTGACAATACTTTGTTTCTTAATGTAAATGTATTACAAAATGAAGATAAATTTAAGCGTGATGTATTAGCTTTGGTCGGCAATGAGCTAATTCAACTTAACATTAAGGCCGACTTATCAGACCGCCGATTTATAAACAATCTGATAACTAATGAATATCTGCAACAATATAATTATACAACTGCACAATAAATGAATAACAATCAAACAATAACTGAATCTACTATTAGGCTAATAGATTCGCTAAAGTCCACAACTGCGGCTTTTGGCCTTGCAAACAGTGGGAGTGAATACAAAATTATCATTGAGATGTTTCTATATAAGTATTTCAATGATAAGTTTGGATATGAGTCTAAACGGTTGCCCATATATGGGGAACGATTAAAAAAGGCAGAAAAATGGGATGCCGAATATGATAAATTCACTGACGAGGAGGTTGAAGATTTATTCAGTTATTTACCTGGTTCTGTGCCAAGGCTACGACCTGAACACACTTTAGCTCATCTATATAATGCTTCGGGCCAAGGCGACTTTTCCACTATTTTGGATAATACTCTCATAAAAATCGCCAATCTTAATGCAGATACTTTTGCCATAAGCACTTCAGGGAAAAGCAAAGTTAATATTTTCAGTGCCATAACCACTTATGTCACCGACATACAGAAACATGACCAATTTGCTGTTTCCTTGATACGTGATATAGCTTCATTTAATTTCGAGAGTGTCTTTGCAGAGAAATACGATTTCTTTTCCCGCATTTTTGAATATCTTATAAAAGACTATAATAATGCAGGTGGTGGTAAATATGCTGAATATTATACGCCAAGAGCTGTAGCTCAAATAATGGCGCGATTATTGGTTGACGATGAAGCTAAATTGCGTGGCGTTACCTGTTATGACCCTGCTGCAGGTACCGGCACTTTACTTATGGCTCTTGCACATCAAATTGGAGAAGACCGTTGCTTAATTTACAGTCAAGACATTTCTGATAAATCAAGTGAGATGCTGCGCCTTAATCTGATACTTAATAATCTATCTGGAAGTTTGCCAAATATTGTGCAAGGCAACACATTGACAGAACCTGCCCATAAAGAATCGAATGGTGCATTGAAAAAGTTTGATTTTGTAGTGAGCAATCCACCATTCAAACTTGATTTTCCTGATTTCCGTGATTCATTAGCTTCTGACTGTTTACGCTTTTGGGCAGGAGTCCCCAATGTACCATCAAAAATAGACCCAGTAAAGCCTAAAATGGCAATATATACATGCTTTATCCAACATTTTATAAATTCCCTAAAACAAACTGGAATGGGAGCTATTGTCGTTCCTACTGGCTTTATTTCTGCGAAAAGTGGTATTGGAAACAAAATTCTACACAGAATAGTGGACGAACATTGGATTTATGGTTGCATATCTATGCCTGATAGAATATTTGCCATTACAGGGACAAAGGTTTCTATACTTCTACTTAACAAATCCACATCAGCAGAGAAAGTGATGCTTATTGATGCCAGCAAATTCGGTGAAGAATATAAAGACGGTAACAATACGAAAAAAAGATTACGTCCTGAAGAAGTTGAGAAAATTGTGACGACTTTTCGCAATAAGGCTGTTGTTGATGGTTTCTCTGCTTTTGTATCATATGATGAAATAAAAGAAAAAGGTTATTCTCTTTCAGCTGGCCAATATTTTGATGTCAAAATCGATTATGTGGATATAACAGAAGAAGAGTTTAATAGCCGGATGGCAAATTATAAATCTGAGCTACAATCACAATTTTCGGAAAGCCATCGGTTAGAAGAAGAAATAATGAAACAATTGGATAACTTGAGATTTAATGATTAATCTTTATACTCTATATAGAAATGTTGAAATGTAAATTAGGAGACATAGCGACAATCAAGATAAGTAATGTTGATAAGAAAACTGTCAATACTGAAAGAAAAGTTAGATTGTGCAATTTCATTGACGTTTATCATAACTGGGCTATAACCAGAGAGATGAAATCATTATTTTTGATAGCATCTGCTGGTGAAGATGAAATCAAGAAATTTACTATCAGAAAAGGTCAGGTAGCTTTAACTAAAGATAGTGAAACACGAGACGACATTGGGATATCTACTTATATAGCTGATGACTTGAATGATGTTTTGCTAGGGTATCATTGTGCATTAATAACCCCATGCACATTAAAATTGTACGGTAAATATTTAAACACCTTTTTCCATTCAAAATATATGCATAAATATTTTGAATTTAACGCTACAGGAAGTGGTCAGCGTTATAGTTTAAGTCAGCAAGTTCTCAATGATATCCCAATCATTTTACCTGTTTTAAATGTGCAAGAAGATATTGGCGATTTTTTTTCATTGTTTGACCGTGAAATTGCACTTGATAAAGCTATAAATCATAATTTATGGAGACTTGACCATTCATCAGAAGTTGAATTAACTCGTCTCGTATACTTGTTAAATTATTAATTTCGTTTTTATTTTCAATCATCATGAATAGAATAGAATCAAATAATCTTCTTGGATTGAATTTTTGAGTTACTTTTGGCATTATCAAAAATAAATCTCTCAAATCTTTATCTAATAAATGCCCTACGGTGGAACCTTTCGAACTTAATTCTTTAGCTTTTATATATGGTTTGACATCATATAATGTCTGTAACGCTGATATTGGCGATTCATTATTTACTCTAAGTCTAACACATCTTTGGTTGAGAAATGCTGTATCAGAATGCCAATAGTTTATGTGAAAATTACCATCCATTCCGATGATAATATCACCTCTATTCAGACGATATTTTTCATCAGTATCTTCTTTAGAATAAATCGAAATTGTATTATCAACAATATCTCTAATTCTCACAATTGGAACTGTGGTTAATTGTTCTGTAAACAAATCTGTAGAGAAAGGAAATCCATATTGAACGCTAACGCCATCAAATAATGATACAACATTCCAACATTCAGGTATTTTTCTCTTTAACTTTTCATTCCAAACCATCTTACCACCACTTGACTTATACGGTTTACCATCTTCATTCGGAAAATCGAATTGCACAAACCAATAATCATATAGTTGCTTTGCCATTGCCTCTAAATTATGATTTATAGAACGAATGAGAGACAATATAGTTTCTATATTAACGATAAAATCACCTATTATTTTCTCACTTTTTGGTTCTGTCAAAATATTAAATCTCATGATTTGATTTTTGTCTCCACGTGGCATTTTGCTTCCTTTCGCACCTTTCATAACGTGTTTAAAAAAATCATTTTGCATCAATGCTGCGAACAAATATTCAGGTGAATGATTTATTTTTGCCCTAAATACCAGTACGTCACAAGAACAGCCACCATCAGAATCTGCTTGCCAAATTTTTTTCAAATACGGGCGAATGTTTGAGATAAGAACATCTCTTTTTCGAAAATGAGTAAGTGTACAACTGTTTGGAGGAAGATTTTCGGCATGTTTTCTTCCTCTTTTATTTTGAATTAAAGAATCTGTCGTTACATATTGTTCAAGAGAAATGCTAGTACTCTTAATTTTATCAGTCACGTAATTTGCAAAATCAGCTAAAGTAGTCATTGTCAATTATGATAATGCTACAAAGATAGCCAATTTGAAATTAATGCCGAATTAATTTTAAATATTTAAGCTATAAACTTTCTATGCGCCATTTTTACGTTGTTTTGATTTACCATAGCATAATGAAGTGTTGTGTCAATTTTAACGTGACCAAGTAATTTCTGCACTTGTTCAATTGGCATGCCTTTGTCAATTGCCATAGTAGCGAGAGTTCTTCTGAATTTATGCGGATGTATTTTAGATATATTTGATTTAGCTCCCAAGTTGCGCAATCGTACTTCTACACCGCTGATTGTTAATCTTGTATAGGGGCTATATAAAGAAACAAAAAGAGCAGGATTATTGTCTTTCCTCTCCTCAAGGTATTTTTTTAAATGGATTTTAGTGCGTGCATTGAAATACACTTCACGTTCTTTGTTGCCTTTGCCAAAAACGACACATTGACGCTCATGAAAATCAATGTCTGAACGATTAATTTTCACTAGCTCACCAACCCTTATTCCTGTGGAAGAAAGGAGGTCGATCATTGCTAAATCTCTAATTTCTGTGCAATTATCCCTTAATATCTCGATGCTTTCATCGCTTAATACTTCTTTAACCAAAGTATCTGTCCTGACTTTATGAATTCGCCTTACAGGACTTTTTGTTATCAAATCCTCATCCTCAAGCCACGAAAAGAAACTTGAAAAAATACGGCGTAAATTATCTACAGTGACCTTGCTTAAATGTTTCGTTTCTTGATATTGTGCAAGATAATTTCGGATATCGCTTGTCGTGATATTTTTATAATTTGTTTTCAAATTCATGAATAAATGTTCGATAGAAGACTGATAATAGAGAATGGTTTTTGACGAACATCCCTCGATTTTTTTTGCTGAAATGAATGCTTGCAATGCATCATTGTTTTCTTTCAAACATTCCATTTCAAGAGATTCTTTACCCCTTATTTCAAACTGATTAAGCACATTAGATAATATGGCTTGTAAGCATAAAAGTTGTTCTTGACTAATGTGACTTTGCATTTCATCAAGAATTGAATTGATTAATAATTCTTTCATGTAAAATTTCTTTTTTTAATATAACTGAAAAACAAATCGCATCATATAATTTGAGAGAAAAATCATAATTTATGGAGACTTGGTCATTCATCAATAATGGAAGAAGTTCGTCTCGTAGCTTAGTTAATAATTTTATTGTATTATCATTTACCATTTGTTTTTCAAAAATTTGAGTATTAATAACTTCAAAGGCAGAAATGACTTCATTCGTTGGTAAAATAATAGGCAAATTAAATAAATCTTCACGTGTTATAGAGCCAAAAGTAGTTCCACTTGAATTGCATTGATGAAAGAATGATTTATAATCGCTAAGCACAAAATATAAATGAGTGTTGGATTTTATTTTAGAGCGTAAAGTGGCAAGTCCTCGACCAATACAGCAGTCTGTATTAGCTATATTTAATGAGCCAACAGGGGCACGCACACTCATTAAAATATCGCCTTTACAAGCAAAACGACTTGGTTCTGTAGTGTATTGACGCACATTAGGGAATCTATCACCAAAATCCGTGCAACCTTGGTAAAAAACAATTCCTTTTCCTTCATTATTATACGAAACCCCAGCGGGAGATTGCCCCATTGTAATATTTGCTATGTCTATTAGTCTTGCATTAGTCCAGCCTTTCGGTATTTCCCTCTTCAATTTTTCATTCCAAACCATCTTACCGCCACTTGACTTATACGGTTTACCATCTTCATTCGGAAAATCAAATTGCACAAACCAATAATCATATAGTTGCTTTGCCATTGCCTCTAAATTATGATTTATTGGTTATGATTCTATAATTAATTGAAAGTGACTTTGGGCGGAAACAGAAGCCATTTGCGATAATCGGGACCTAAGAGGGTGACGGCTTGACGCCAAGCATGTTCGCCATCGGCAGTGAGGAGGAAATTAGCATCGGGTGAGGGGGCTACTGCCCAATCGAAGTTGTCGAGTTCGGATCGGAGCTGAGAGGTCTCCCAACCGCTGTAGCCGAGGAGGAAACGGATGGTGCCGACGGCGGTACCGCCTGAATTGAGATAGTCATTTATGGCATTGAAGTTTCCGCCGACGAACAGTCCCGGGGCTATCTGGACTGATTCGGGGATTTGGCTGCCGAGGGTGTGGAGATAGGTTAGGCGTTCGGGATGAACTGGGCCTCCGATGAAAACTGGAATGGAATCGGATGAATTGACGGCTGGAAACAGTTCGGAAAGGGTGAACGGTGATTCATGGTTGATGACGAAGCCCATGGTGCCGCCATCTGCGCTGTGGTCGAGGATGTAAACGACGGAGCGATGGAAATATTTGTCGGAAATCAGGGGCTGGGCAACGAGGATAGAGCCGGCAGCGGGGTCGGGCTGCGGAATGTTGACGGATATTATTTCGGAATCGATAAACTTCATTCCACAAATTTAGCAAATATGTTGGTGAAAAGTAGTATCTTTGGGGCGTAAAAATGAGTCAAAGAGGTGGAAAATCGAAAAAAGGAGATAATCCGGCCGTTGACGGGAGGGCACTCGGCACTGAAAATGCGGGGCGCGCGGTGTTTTTGCGTGTGACAATGAATGAAACTGATTGCACAAATTATTAGAAAAAAGGAATGAAAGTACTGAAATTCGGGGGCACATCGGTGGGCACAGTAGAGAGCCTGCGGAATGTGAAGAAGATTGTTGAAGGTTGCGACGAGCAGGTGATAGTGGTGGTGTCGGCATTGGGCGGAATAACTGACCAGCTGATAAATACTGCGCATCAGGCTGCGAAGGGCGACATCGGTTATCTGCAAAACTACGCTAAGATTGTGGAACGCCACAATAATGTGATAGCGGGGATTGTGGACAAGGAGAAGCAGATGGACCTGCACACTCAGACCGACGCTCTTCTGGAGGAACTGGGAAATATTTTCCGCGGTGTGTCGCTGATAAAGGACCTGTCGGCACATACGCTCGACATAGTGGTGAGCTATGGTGAGCGGATTTCGAGCGTGATAATCAGCAAGGTTATCAAGAATGCGCGTCACTTTGACTCGCGAAATTTCATCAAGACCGAGAAGCAATTCGGAAAACATATACTTGACGTGGCATTGACGGAAGGACTGATTAATGAGACTTTCCGCGGAATGAACGACAAGGTGGCGGTGATTCCGGGATTCATATCGAGCGACCGCGACAGCGGAGAGACGACGAATTTGGGACGTGGCGGAAGTGACTACACGGCTGCAATAATGGCTTCGACGCTGGGGGCACGCCAACTGGAAATCTGGACTGACGTGGACGGATTCATGACGGCAGACCCGAGGGTGATAAGTTCGGCATACGTGATAAACCACTTGACTTTCATAGAGGCGATGGAATTGTGCAACTTCGGAGCGAAAGTGGTGTACCCGCCGACGATTTATCCGGTGTTCCACAAAAATATCCCGATACTGATAAAGAACACCTTCAATCCTGCCGCGCCCGGGACTTTGATTTCGGGCGAGCAGCCTGACCCAGAAAGCAAGGCAATCAAGGGCATATCGTCGATAAATGACACTTGCCTGATAACGCTTACAGGCTTCGGCATGGTGGGCGTGATAGGTATCAACTCCAGAATATTCAACGCGCTGGCACGAAACGGCGTGAGCGTGTTCCTCGTGTCGCAGGCATCATCGGAACACAATACTTCGTTCGCAGTGAAGAACGCTGATGCGGAAACGGCTGTGAAAGTGCTTGAAGAAGAATTTGCAGCGGAATTGAGCACCGGCGACATCAGCGACATTACGCCTGAACATGATTTGGCTACGGTGGCCATTGTGGGTGAAAACATGAAGCATACGCCAGGAATAGCCGGCAAATTGTTCAACACATTGGGCAGAAACGGTATAAATGTGATTGCCTGCGCCCAAGGCGCGAGCGAGACAAACATATCGTTCGTAATCACAAGAGACAGCCTGAGAAAGGCGTTGAATGTGATTCACGACAGCTTCTTCCTGTCGGATACCCAAGTTCTCAACCTTTTTGTGGCAGGTGTGGGCAATGTGGGGAACCATCTGCTGGAGCAGATAAGACTTCAGCAGCAAAATCTGCTTAAAGACAAGGCACTGGAGCTTAGAATAGTGGGAATAGCCAATTCCAAGCGATGCATATTCGACAGAAACGGCATCGACATTGAGAATTACCGTGAGGCACTTAAAACATCGGAACTGGTGGCAACGCCAGAGACGATACGCGACGAGATAAAGAAGATGAACATATTCAATTCCGTGTTTGTGGACTGCACGGCGAGTGCCGACATAGCTTCGCTGTACGGCGATTTGCTTGACCACAACGTGAATGTGGTGGCGGCAAACAAGATTGCATCCTCCTCGCCATACGCAAATTACAAGAAATTGAAGCAGACAGCACGGAAACGTGACGTGAAATATCTGTTTGAGACCAACGTGGGTGCAGGTCTGCCGATTATCAACACTATAAACAATCTGATAAATTCCGGTGACAAGATACTGAAGATAGAAGCTGTGCTATCCGGAACGCTGAACTACATATTCAACGTGCTGAGCGAAGAAGTGACATTGAGCAAGGCGATACAGATGGCGAAGGATGAAGGCTACAGCGAACCTGACCCGAGGGTTGACCTCAGCGGAAAGGACGTAATCAGGAAAATAGTGATTCTGGCACGCGAATCGGGATATAAAATCGAGCAAAGCGATGTGGAGAAACGGCTGTTTATTCCTGAAGACTGTTTCCAAGTGCCTGCTGGAGACTTTATGCGGAAAGTGGGTGAACTTGACGCGGAATTTGAGAAGAAACGTGAGGAAGCAGAAAGCGAGAAGAAGCATTTCAGATTTGTGGCAAGGCTCGACGGCGGACATGTGTCGGTAGGGCTTGAAACTGTAGGGCAAAACCATCCTTTCTACTCGCTTGAAGGCAGCAACAACGTGATTTTGATAACTACAGAAAGATATAAAGAGTATCCGATGGAAATCAAGGGATACGGAGCAGGTGCTGAAGTGACGGCAGCAGGAGTGTTCGCCGACATTATAAGCATTGCGAACATCAGATAAAAACATAGCAATCATAATGAAACATATAATTATATTGGGTGATGGCATGGCCGATGAACCAATAGAGCAATTTGGATGGAAAACGCCACTGGAAGCGGCGGAAACACCAACCATCGATGCTCTTGCGAAAAAAGGAAGATTGGGCCTGCTGAACACTACGCCGAACGGATATGAGCCGGGGAGCGAGGTGGCACACCTTTCGCTGCTGGGATATGACGTGCCAAGTGTGTTTGAGGGCCGCGGCTCGCTGGAGGCAGCAAGCATGGGAGTGGAAATACTGCCCGGGGAGATGGTGATGCGCTGCAATCTGATTTGCATTGAAAATGGCATCATCAAGAACCATTCGGCGGGAAATATCACCGACGGCGAGGCAAAAGAACTGATTGATTTCCTGAATGAAAAGTTGGGGAACGAAAAGGTGCAGTTCTACGCTGGAGTGTCGTACAGGCATTTGCTGAAAATACGCGGAGGCGACAAACACATAAGTTGCACACCGCCTCACGATGTGCCCGGGACACCGTTCAAAGACGTGATGGTGAAAGCCGATACCAAAGATGCTGAGGCTACGGCAGCACTTATAAATGAATTGATACTGAAATCGCAGGAAATATTGCCGAACCATCCAGTCAATATCAAGCGCAAGAGTGAGGGCAAGGACATGGCATCGAGCATTTGGCCTTGGTCGGCAGGTTATAAGCCTGCAATGGACACTCTTGGCGCAAAATATGGAATAAGGAAGGGCGCAGTGATTTCGGCAGTTGACCTGATAAGAGGAATTGGCGTGCTGGCAGGCCTGACACCGATAAGGGTGGAAGGCGTGACAGGACTTTACAACACGAATTACGAAGGAAAGGCGCAAGCGGCAATCGACGCATTGAAAGGCGATTACGATTTCGTGTTTCTTCACGTGGAGG
>JAKVKZ010000073.1 GCA_022484565.1 Muribaculaceae bacterium | reverse complement strand
TCCAGTCCACAATGCAGTTCATTGCCGGCAATGAGATTATGAACACCAGCACCACAAAAGCCACGGTCATCCATCCCGGTCCATTGTTCATCCGCAAATAATTCGCCGTTTTCAGCTTTGCGAGTTTCAAAGTCAATATCACCGGCAAAAAGAAAATCACGATATTCGAAATTATCAGCGACACCTCAAGTGCCGGTTTCGGACTTGATTTCATTCCGCCGCCTATTGCATTGGTTATTATGCCCCCTGCTATCAGGCATAGCACCAGTGCGCATATAAAAAGTGTAAATATTCTTCCGAACGTTGCGCTCTTTATTTTTTCATCCATAGCTTAATATAATATTTTTTTAATGATGCAAAGTTAAACATTTTCATTAGTTTTGTGTCTTAGTTATAAAGTATTGTTCATCATATAATTCATAGGAGGAAGCAAAATGAAGAAATTTTTAGTATTATGTATGTGCTTTAGCTTCTTGGCTGTTTACGCCGAAGCTCCTGCCGATTCCATTGCTCCACAGCAGAAAATTGAGAATTCCCCTAATGTCAAGGCTTTGAAAAAGGCTCGCGACAAGAGGATTAAGCAAATCAACGATTCCATCGACAATCTTGATGCAGTTCAGGCCATGCGCGATGGTTTCTTCGTCATTCAGGCCGACAGAATCATGTTCGGCAATAGTGGCGCTCTTTATCAGACTCCTGAACACAGCACCAATTTCGTCCTTGTTCAGGGCGACCACGGCATCCTGCAAGTCGCTTTCAATAATGGCACTCTCGGCTATAATGGCCTTGGCGGCATCACTGTCGACGGCTCTGTTTCTCACGTGAAAATCAAGGTTGACAAGCATGGCGACACCCGCATGACTTATAGCATCATGGGGCCTGCCATTTCAGCACAGGTTGAAATCACTCTCTATGCTGGCAGTTCTCAAGCCATGGCTTTCATCACACCTAATTTCAATGCCAATAACATCACGGTTTATGGTGAGTTGTTCCCTTACAAGAGTGGCGACCCCACAATCAACCAGACTCTCCGTTACGACAAAAAGAAGAAATGACATTTCATCCACAGCGATGGCTCCAATAATTGGGGCCATCTCTTTTCCGCAATGTTTTTCAAATGCTAATCTCAAATGCATCCATAAACTGATTATCTTAAAAGCCACCAATAATTTAAAATGCAAAAACCGCTGTTTTGCCTGACCTTTTCCCTTGTATTCTTATTCTCATTTTCATTGTGCACACTTTTAATTTCCTGCACAAAATCAGAAGGGGTTCCCGACCCAGCTCCGTCAGTGTATTACTGGAGAACTACCCTCAATTTCGATTCTGCGGAAATCAACTTTCTGAAGGCACATAAGATTGGCAAAATTTATCTTCGCTATTTTGATGTTGCTCTCAATGACAAAGGTAATCCTGTTCCAGTTGGCACAATTAAGTTTAGCGACACCATCCCCGCAGGGATAAAAGTAATTCCGGTGGTTTACATTGAGCCTAATTGCATTAGTAACCCTAATGATATGGCCACAAAAATTGTAAAAAGGGTCAAAGCTATGTCAGAGGCCAACGGCATCAATACGGATGAATTGCAAATAGATTGCGACTGGACTATTTCATCTCAAAAGAACTATTTCGCCATGCTGACTGCTATGCGCCGACTTTTCACAAATAGCAGCCTCCGACGGCTTTCTGCTACAATCCGTCTGCACCAATTGTCGATGGCTGTGCCACCTGTGGATTACGGTGTGCTTATGTGCTACAACACCGGCAATCTGAAAAATGAAAAATGCGAAAATTCAATATTAAGCCCAAACGTGGTAAAAACATTCCTAAAGCCTCTCCATTCTTACAAACTGCCTCTTTGCGCTGCCTATCCGGCTTTCAGTTGGCATTTGCTGTTCCATAACGGAGAGTTTCAGGCTATCCTTCGGGGAGTGGACATGAGCAACCACTCTCTATATAAAATGATTTCCCCGGGAAAATTCCTCGTCATAAGTTCTCATTCCATTCCTTCACCTGACCCTGACAGTTTTGGACTTATGCTTAATGCAGGGGAAGAAATTAAAGTTGATGAAGTGTCGGCATCGTTGATTCTTAACGTTAAAGCAATGCTTGAAGAAGCACGCCCGTCAATTGGTGGACAGGTAATTATCTATAATCTAAATTCCAATGATTTAGCTAAATACAAATCTTATGAAATCAGCAAAATTTATTCTCATTAGCCTGCTCTGCATTTTCGGATGCTTTCGGGCTTTGCCTTGCACACCCGAGTCGCAGAGCGGTAAAGGATTTCTGTTTAGCGTCTATAATCATAATAGCATAGCTGACGACAGTGTACGAATTAAGAACATTGCCTTCTGGCACAATTATGTGAAAGGTAAAGTTTCGGATAACAGCATAGAAAATGCAATCTATGATTTAGAAACTTATTCTGCCGATAACAAGGTCACTCACGACACTTCTCTTATACAATTCCTGAAAAAAGAAAAAGATACTGATGCTGTTCATTATTTGGAATTGCTTAAACAAACGTCGGCTATAAGTAATTCCTACAATTCATGGGATTACCCGTCGAAAGCGCAGCAGGCTATCTACCGAAAGGTCTGGGCATCAATCCTTATCGACGCGTCAAAACGCATAACTTCATCTAAGCGGCTAAGTAGCCGGTATTGGCTAATGGCTGTTAGAGCTGCCTTCTACTCCAAAAATGCTTCCCGCTGCAAACAAATTTATGCCAAATACGCCAAGCGATTTCGTAACAGTTACATAAAAGACTTGGCTGAAGGATATTTGGCCTATTACTGGCTACACAACGGCCAACGGGAAAAGGCACGTGAATTCTATGCCCATGTCGGCGACCTGAGAAGTCTTCGCTGGTGCTTCAAGGATAACATTAATATGAAAGGAATCAAGGCACTTTATGCCGAATGTCCCTCTTCTGTGGCTTTCCCTTATTTGATTCAGGACTTTGTGAATTCAAGGGATTTCTCCTGCAATCAGTATGCCGACGATGACTCCATGCATAATAATCAAATAATTGAGTTCTGCAAATTTGCGAATAAAGTGCTGAAAGAAGGTAAAGTTAAGAATCCGGCACTTTGGCAATCTGCTGCTGCATTCCTTACCTTCATCAACGGGCATGCAGATGATGCCTTGAATGGCATCAACAAAGCTGCAATGATGAAAGGAACGCCAAGAGTGATGGATAATATCCGAGTCCTGAGATTCGCGATAATGTCCAGCGCGTTCACCCGTCAATCCGGCTTCAACGACTACGCTGTGAATGAGTTCACTTGGCTGGCAGAGAAGATAAAATCTGAGCCGACGTATGTGGATTACTCCAATAAATATTCATGTCGCAACCATTATTCCGACGCTTACGAACGTATCGTTAAGGCATATTTGGTTCCACAACTGATGAAAAATGGTGACTTCGCCACTGCGGCAGCAGTAATGAGCATGGATAATGAATTTATCAACGGAACTTTCAATAATATGGAACATCAAAAGAAAGTCTCTGAAGATTATCAGGAAGGCATTATTGATGATTATTCCAATGGCTCTTTCGAAATGCTCGACACTGCATCCATCGATGATGTGAGAGCCTATGCCAAGCTTCTTATGAATCCTGATAAGGCTCATTCACTTGCTCGTTATGCCGCATATAAAGCCTATAATAATCCCGATTTCCTGAATGAGCTGATTGGAACAAAGTATCTGCGCATAGAATACTTTAGCAAAGCGATACATTATCTGTCGAAAGTATCTTTATCTTACATCAACAGCATGAACATCACTCCATATCTGCACCGAAACATTGAAATTGTCCATGGATTTGAATTCCTTTATCTGAATAAAAACGAACGTGACAAATCCGTGCTTTACACTACGCTTTCCTCTAATCCTAAACTGGAATTTGCAAAGACCATACTGGCAACATTCAAAGCTGCAATCACAGAAAAAGACACTACAAAGAAGGCAAACCTCTTCTACAAACTCGGGGAATATTACATACAGGCATCGCTGAGCGGGTCATGTTGGGCTTATCTGCACTATTCATGGAGTAGCCAAAGTTTAGATGTACCATCCTATGGCCAGGACAGCTATCTTGACAACGCAAAGAAGATGTTTGAGAATTCCATGTTAATTGACAAATCAGATTACAACAGTATCCGTTGCCTCATGGCACTTGCTTCAATAGAAAATATACCTTGGGATGAAACATTTGATGACGGCAACTGTTACAAATTCGCACGTTTCCAATTCTTAGAAATTGCACGCTATTTCATTTGCCTTAATAATTACAGAAATTCTCCTGCATTTTCCGATTTAAGAGTAGGTAAATGCGACAATATTCGTTTCTATATGGAATCCATAGGCCAACAATAGATTTATGCTGCCTTATGTTTTAATCCCTTCAAAGCAAAAAAAATGCGGAAGCAACCATTGATTGCTTCCGTCATTTTTATCAGAAAAACTTCTGCGGCTATGCCGCTTCAGTCTTTATTTCATTACTTTCACTGTCATCTTGTTGTTGAACTTCAGTATGTAAAGTCCATTGGCAAGATTGTCGGCTGCGACAATTGCATGGCCGCCTTCGTTAAGTTCAGCAGCTTTCACGAGTTGTCCGGCAGCATTGTAAATCTTCACACTGTTCACATTCTCAGGATAAGAAATGCTGAAATTGCCGTTCACTACATTAACCCTGATGGTTGCTGCAAGCACTGCATTGATTCCAGTTGCATTCTTTGCCTGATTGATTACAAAGAGTGATGATGCGCCAGGTATTTCAGCAAGCACATTGACTGTACGTGCTTCGCCTGTGTTGACGGCTGCTGTGAATGTGATAGAAGCTGTTCCTGTCCCAAGTATTGGTGTTCCCATAGCTGGAGCAGCCTGCACATCTTCCAATGTATATGTCAACCAATCTGTTGAAGCTCCGTTTTCAGCTGATTTTGTAACTGTCCATTTAGCTGTTGGCTGACTTGAAGTCAAGCTGAATGTCTTGCTTTCGCCTGCACCGGCAGCATCGAATGTATTTGATTTATGATCGGCAGTCTCAAGCCAAGGATATTTTGCATCGAGCATGAAGAAGAATGAACCGTAGAAATTCACTCCGTTCATATTGCCTACGTAGCTCGGAATGTACATTTCTTCAGTCACCTTGGTGACTTTATCCTTTGCATTGAAGAATACGTATCCATTGCTTTCCTTGTCGGCATTTGCCGTTTTCTCAATGTATGCGCCGAAGCTTGTTCCGTCAGCTGTGAATCCGCTGAACTTCACAATAATTCCGCTGTTCACAATCACTGAATCAGCATTTCCTTCTGCATTTTTGAATACGAATGGGAATATTGCGTCTGTTCCGTTCTTGATTACATCACTTCCAAGGCATGTGGCTGTTGCGATTGTATCACCTATTTCAAGGCTGTCGCTCTTCAGTTTGTTTGCCTTCAACACTGTAATGGTGTATTCTGTGGCATCATCTCCTGAATTCAGCACGCCATAAACGCGTACGCCCTTCAATATATATGAGCCTTCTCCAGGTGCAGCAAAGTAGTTACCGATTGCACTGCGGGTAAATGATGAATATGGTTTGATTGTCCACCCATTTTGTGTGGCGCCTGTCATGAAGCTGCTCCAATAATCCATTATTTGGTTTCTTGAGCCAAACAGATATGTATGGCCAAACATTGATCCCATAAATATGTTTGGTGAATCATATCCCTTTGTGATGTCGGCATTTGTCAAGCCGTAATCCACTCCGTTCACAATTCCGTCACCGCCTGCCGTCAGTGTGCCGCCGGTCATCGTGTAAGTGGTGTCGCCAGCTACAGTCATAACAGTCAAGGTCGGGTACTCACTGTATGTTCCGTGAGGGAAGTTAGTCATATAATCATCAGTGTTCGTCTCTTCTGTTCCACCGAACTGCGGTGATATATATTTCCACTTGTAAACTGGTTCATAACCTGTGGAAGTGTTCAAGAATGTAACGTCAACATTCGATGGACCGACAAGTGACCTGTCGGACAATGATGTGAATGCATTTGAAACGCCATGATACAGGAATCCTGTTGGAATGCTATAGTAAGCTACTGGCTTTGCTATATAATCTTGGCTGATGATGATAGTCTTTGTAGGTACATCTGCTCCTGATATTGTGATTGTGTCAGTGCGGAATGCTACAAGGTTCGTATCAGTTGCTATTTCAACGTTTATTGTGCCATTAACGCTGTCGCTAGTCACTGTGTAATTGCACCAGTCAGCTGGGCTTTTCGTTATCTTCAGGTCTGAAGCTGCAAGGCTTGAACCGAAAACGTATGTCTTTTTACCGCCTAACTTATCGGCTGTGTAATCTATTGTCTCAGCCTCATTTGACAGATTAACCAGATATGGATAATTGGCGTCAAGAATGAAATAGAATGAGCTATAGAATGTCACTCCGTTCATGTTGGCCACGTATGCAGGGAAATAAAGGTCTTCTGCCACTTTTGTAGATGCGTTTTTGCCGTTGAAGAACACATAGGCGTTGCACTCATTGTCCTTGTTGGCTTCATTCTCTATATATGCTCCAAAACTGACACCTTCTTCTGCAAATCCGCTGAATATGGCAATAAAGCTGTCATCAATGGTCAGTGTGGTGTCTTGGCCTTGTGCATTCTTGAATGTGAATGGTAGCATGGCCTCTGTGCTGCTGCTTGGGTTCTTAATCAGCGCACTGCCCATGCAAGTTGCTGTGGCGATTGTATCACCGAATACAAGGCTGTCGTTTGCAACCTTTGTTGCTTTCACAAGGGTGATTGTGAACTCATCTTCGGCTGCAACTGTATTTGCATCTCCCATAACCCGTAATCCGCTCAATTTGTAAGGCGATGCAGGCTTTGAAAAATAATTTCCTATTGCTTTACGTGTCCATGATGAATATGAACGGATAGGCCATCCTGCAACTGATGTCACACCTGCTGACAGGAATGATGACCAATAATCCACATATTGGTTCTTTGAACCGAATATGTAGCTATTGCCTAATGTCGGTCCCATATAAATGCTTGGGCTTTTTCTCTCCTTCATCGGGCTTGCATTGCTGAAGCCATAATTTCCGGTATTTCCGCCATATTGTACTTGACCGGCATATTGGTATGAATAATCACCCGTGGTGTCGGTTGCGGTTAGTGCTGGAGCATTTTTTAGACCATAAAGGTTGAAAGTCTTCAAATCTTTATCAGTGCTTTCTGCATCAGCACCTGTTGGGTCAACATAGCTCCACTTGTAAGTCGCTCCAGTGGATGATAGGCTGTGGTTTAGCCACGTTGTGATTGCTGCTGCTGGGCCAACGATTTTCACATTGCCAGTAGCGAATGTCTTGGAAAATCCGCTGAAGAAGAATCCAGACGGTACCGGGTAATAAGCAGTTGCTGCAAATGCTTGCAACAATGAGCCCATGCTTAATGCCGCTGCTAATAACAGTACATTTTTTTTCATTACAATTTCAGTTTTTAATTAAACAATAAAATGAATATAGAAGAATATCTATTTGTCTTAAATTTCCATGTAATAAATGAATGAATATAGATGAATATCTATTTGTCATATATTTCCATGTAATAAATAATATGTAATGGAGCTTGTAGTTTGTTCACACGCTCCATTACTATTATTTAGTCTTTATTTTGCGGTCTTCAGTGTCGCGCCGTTAGTAAATCTCAATATATAAATTCCGTGAGCGAGATTCTGTGCTGCAATAACTGAGCTGCCGTTTCCGTCGAGCGCTGCGTCCTTCACTAATTGTCCGGCAATGTTGTAAACTTTCACACCGTTCACATTATCAGGATAAGTCACATTGAAGTTTCCGTTCACCACAGCCACTTTCACTCCGCCGTTCATCAGATTGGCCTTCACTCCGGAAGTTCCTAACTGTGTCACATGGAATACGCACTTTTGACCTGTCTCCCCTGTCAATGTCACATCGCATATGCGCGAGTCGGCTTCAGTATTCTCTTTTGCCGTGAATGTCGCAGTGTAGGTTTCTTTTGCTCCAGCCACTGCTTCCGTATTCATGCTGAGCCATGTTGGCAGAAGGCTGCTTCTTATCTTGTCGATTGGTGTTGACGAATAAAAAGTCATGGCTTTCGCTGTTCCTTCCTTGTCCAGACTTATCATATTTTTGCCATCGGCATTAGCTCCGATGAACGGATAATCCACGTCCATATTGAACAGGAATGATATATACTCTGTCTCCATATCATGGCTTGTTCCATCACCATGGTCAAGTCCAAAGCCTTCACTCATTACTGTATCACCGTTTACTACTTTAAAATTGCCTATATATGCTGGATTTACAACTGATATTGTATCAAATAGAGCAGTCTTGGAAACCAAGTTGAAGAACAAGTAAGCGTTTGTCTCTTTTGTATCCACACTTGGATAAGCCTGCGACACTGCTCCAAAATATTTCACTTTCGAGTTGCCTCTCCATCCGTCTAATTTTGCGAAAATGCCTGAATCTATCAATAGCCCTGTTGAATCTATGCCCGTGAAATCAAATGGAATACTTGCCCATTTCATTGTATTGCCTTGTATTTTGGTTGTCTCTGTTGTTGCATTCTTATAGAGTGAATGTAGCACGGCGAGCGTATCTCCAAATTCCACGCTGTCGGTAGCACTATGTGCCCAATCTCCTTTGCCGCATATCTTCTTTGCTTTCATCAGGGTCAACGTCACCTCAGCATCTGAATCTGCATCCATAAACGATGTAATCCACATCCTTTTCAGTTTGTATGGTTGAGCTGGCTTAGCAAAGAAGTTGCCGATTGCCATCAATCTTTCATAACCATATTCCGGGAAAATTGTGCTCCACTGTACATCATACTCTCTTCCATACGCTGCAAGAAAATCTTGTCCTGTTCCATACCAGAATACTGGCTTACCAGTATTAAATCCAAGATATTTAAGTCCAATGCCACGTAGCATGCTCATGTTGGTAGCACCGAATTTATCTACTTTACCTCCATATTGCAAATATTTGCCCCATGTGAAAGTGGAATCCGAAAATGAATTTGAGGCCTTCAGCGATGGCATTGCATATTTACCGTTAGCGTATGCTAAATTTAATACTGAATCCGTATTAGTAATGAAACTTTCCACTGCCAATGGATTCACATAATTCCACTCGTAGGAAGTAGCATAGCTTGAAGAACTTTTCCACAGCGTATTCACAAATGCTGGCGCAATGCCATGAAGCAATGTGTCATTCTCCAAATCTTCGCTCACACCTGTTGAAAACACGCCTGCAGGTAATGAATAATAACCTATTGCAGCCTTTTTGAGTTTAAGCCGTGGTGAAGTGTTGCCGCCTTTAAGAGGCACAAGGCCTCCATTGCTCGGCGCAAAAGAAAGGTTTTGCAGCGATGAACCTGCTTCTAAAGCAGCTCCCGCCAACACACTCGTAGCAATAAAAACTGATAAAATGAGTAATAATTTTCTCATCGTTATGAATTTTATAAATTAAATAATTATGATATCATAAGTTATAAAAATTGCAACCTAAATCATGTATTTAGCTCCCCATAAGTCAGCAAAAGCACAATCACAATTACAATTTTTGTAATATTTTCAAAAATATATGAACTTTTGCTATTAAACAAATAATTCATGCAGAATAATTACTCTTTTTTTAATTTCTGCGATTTTTTAACGCTATAAACCTAATTTATCTGCGGTCAATCGCAAATCTGTAATCATTTATGGGTGTTTTCTACGAATAATTCACATTACGTCCGAATAATCTTATGAATTATAATCATTCTGCATGATTATTCTATTTTTCTTATTTCAGCACTTTTACGTTGCTGCCGTTGTTGAATTTAAGTATGTACAGTCCATGTGCCAGATTTTGGGCATCTATCACACTGCGGCCTGAACCGTCCAATTTTCCGTTTCTAAGTAATTGGCCTGCCACATTGTAAATCTTTACTCCACTCACTCCGGCTGGATATGTTGCGATGATGTCACTTCCGTCAATCCACGCTTTCACGCCATTGTCAACCTTCACGCCTTTCACTGAGCCATCGCCCTGTACCACATGGAATATGGCTTTTGATCCAGGTATGCTTACCGCTACATCGCATGAGCGTCCTGTAACTCCGCTTGGCAATGGGTCTGCCGTCAATGTCAAATCACTGAAGCCCATATAGTAATTTGAACCGCTCACCGTTTTTGTGCTGTCCTTTACGGAATAGCTCAACCAATCAGGAATAACGCTGCCGTTAGTCTGTGCCACTGTCCAGATTCCACTTCCTGCATAAGCCTTCATGTTCCACGTCTGCTCTGCACCTGCTGCCGGAACTGTGAAATTCAAATCGGTCTGGTCATCAAGGGTCTGAAGCCATGTATAAGTTGCGTCAGTATTGAACATGAACGAACTTGCCAATTTGCCATAATTCGTTTCCAGTATTGTTGCTGGATATGTTTCGCGCGACACTGTTCCGCCACGTGTAATGTCCATTGTGATATATGCGTTGTTTTCAAGATTGTCGTTAGGCTTCACTGTCTGGAAGAATCCTATTTCGCTCTTTCCGTCAGTGAATCCTGTAAGTTCCATTATCACTGCGTCGCTTATCTCAACAGGTCCTTCTAATTCAAGCCCAGTCACAGGATCAACCTTTTTCATTGTGAAAGGTATGTTGATATATTCATGTGTGCCCTGTTTGATGGTGATGAAGTCACTTCCGAGGCATGTTCCGCTGGCTATTGTATCCTGTTTGTAACCTTTATCATCGAGGCGGATTATGCTGAGCTTATATTTCACAGTGCTCTTGACTTCTGCCACGCAGCCTACCCAAACATTTGTCATCACGTATGGATGAACTGGCTTATCGAAGTAATTGCTTATCGACACCACATTCAAATCTGTCATTGTTGTGTCGTTCATAAGGCCAAGCCACACCTTTTTCGTATCAGGGTCATATCCGAACACTGGCACTCCATCTGAATTTTCAAGGTCAGCGAATCCCTTGCCGGCATCATAATTGCCTGCTCCGATTTCTGAATTCAATGTGAAGCCTGAACCCAATGAACTGCCAAATAATGTCACACTTGTTGTGTCGTCGCAGAGCCAGCAATATGTTGAATCAGCCATCCCAGAAGCGCTTGCTGTAAGTGCTACAGTATTAAAATATCCGTATTTGTATTTCGTTACAAGATTCTTGTCGGTCGATGTCACTACATTGCCGTCATTATCCTGATATGTCCATTTATATGTCTGATTAGTTCCGCCGCACGTATTTGTCCAGGTCACTGGCGTGTATGCTGAGGCAATGACAGAGGCCGAACTTTGGGCAGATGTCTATTCAATGAGCGGCGATTGGCAATATGTTTCCGTTAATTTGGATAAATATGTTGGCAAACAAGTGAAATTAGCTTTCCGTTATGCAGGTAAGAATGGCAACCCAGCAGCGGTAGATGAGGTGTTTGTCGGACAACCAACACCTGGAGCTGCAGCATATATGCGTCCACAAGGTGCATTTTATGCAGGTTTGACAGAAGACTACCATTCATACAATAACGGACTGCTTCTTACTCCGGCTTTCCAAGACATGACATTCAGCAATGCTTCATCAGTTAATGCTGAAACATTCCAATGGACATACGCTAATCCTAATGACACAGCAGCAGCAACTTCAACAGAAAAGGATCTTGCTGTGAATTATCCTGCGGGTGATTATACGACACCAACACTTGCCGCACATGTTGACGGAATAGCAAACGACAGCATCTATAAATGGACAGGCGGTAATGCAAAAGGTTACGTAGTAGCAGGTGGAACGTTAAGCGCTGGTTTAGGCAACTATGACCTTGGCGACCAATTCATTTGGTACAGAGGCGACTCAAACGGTACACCATTATTCGGTTACAGTTCCAACAGTGATACTATGTGGACTGGCATGTTCGGACTGACAAAGACCGACACGACAAATGTTAAGCTGAATTATATTGCCAACTTCTTTGAAGCTCCATTACGTCCTTATACATTGTCGAGAGTAACAATCAACGGAATGGGAACATTTGCTTCAGACGCAGAATTGAAACTTAACGTAATCAGGATAGATGGAAACGGTTATCTTGCCGACACATTGGCAACAGCAACTTGTACCGCAAGTGACGTCATTAAGACAACTTCGGGAAGTGATACATACGTTACAATTCCTTTCGATCTTGCAAAACTTGACCCTGAAACAGGACTTACAGAGCCTACTACTCTTGAAGTAAACAGCGCCTTGTTCGTTTCATTGTCAGGATTCCAAAACTCAGGAAATAACTTCAAGTTGTTCCAGAGTTATAAAAACGCTATCGGCAAAGAGTGCAACGGATACTTCGGAGTTACAATCACCAAAGGCTCAACAGTCAGGAATAAGATGTACAGCATAGGTGACGCATTCGACGACATGTATAATTCATTCCTGTTCAACCTTGATGCAACATACACATGGATGAACGACAAAAATGGAAACACAGAAGAAGAATTTGATGCAGCAGCCGCCGGCGAATCCAAGACATTCCCAGTGGAGGCATTCTACAATTCACAGGCATGGACCGCTAAATATTCCGCTCAGACTTATGTTTGGGACGGGGCAACAGAAAGCAGAAAAGCTGTACAAACTGAACTTGATACAATCCCAACATGGTTGCATTGTACACTTGCTGATAGCACAGTTACTGATACAACAGGAACAAGTTATACCGGCTTGACAAAGGTTACCTTTACAGCTGATGCATTGCCATCGAACATGACAGGCCGTAACTGCACAGTAAAATTCAGCATTCCTGCATCTTCAATGACGTTTACAATTATCCAAGGTGACGGTTCCGTTAAGGTGGTTCGCGTTGACAACACAGTGAAAGTTGCAAGAAGCGGTGAAGACTTCTTGGTTAAATACCCTGCAGGAGTTAACGACGTGAAGATTTACAACATCTCAGGACAGATGGTTGCAAACGTAACGCTTGACGGAAGCGGCAACAGCATCATCCCTGGCTCGAGCTTTGCACATGGCATGTACATCATGCAATTCAGCAATGGCAGCATAGCAAAGGTAATGAAGTAAGAAAATTGATGATGCAGCTTATGGCGAAAAGCCATAGGACTAAATCATAAACAATAATTGAACGGAGACATGACAAAATCAGGTCTCCGTTCTTTTTTTAATGTATTGGAGAAATAATAGGATAGTGGGTGAAATATGGCAGATTGTAAATGAAATGGCTAAAAAAAGAAATGAATAGTATATTTTTTGCATTAAATGTTTGTGATTTGTAAGAAAATAACTAATTTTGGGGCGTAGAACGGGAAATCGCTCCTATAGGATTATGACCAATGAATCATTTATTAATAATCAAATATATTTAGAATGAAGAAATCTACTTTACTATCAATCGCATTGATAGGCGGATTTGCGATGTCGGCATTTGCCTTTGGGAATTTGCAGCCAGCACAAAATTTCACTGGACAACAGCAGCTAAAGACGGTAAGTTTCGACCAACTCCGCATCGACAGTAAAACTCTGAAAATTTCAGCAGTAAAAGGAGTAAAACCTATGTCAGCAATCACAAAGACCCCCGCCTGCTATCGACGCCCGGGCGGTACTTTTTATGCTGGATTGATGAAAGACTATTCAAGTGTGACCATAGCAATGATGCTTGCGCCAGCATACACGCCAGTGACCTGGACAAATACGTGCGGCGGAACTAATCAGACATATAAATGGACATATC
>JAKVKZ010000072.1 GCA_022484565.1 Muribaculaceae bacterium | reverse complement strand
ATATAAAGCTAGCGCAAAAGCTGTTCATGCTGCTGCTGTCAGTGACGCAAAAGCCACTAATGCCGCTGCTGTGAAAGCTCATAAAGACGCTAAAGCAAAGGTTAAGGCAACAAAGCGTGCTGCAAAGGCCAACGCAAAAGCCTGCCGTAAGGGCGCTCAAACTGCCGCCGTAAGATGCCATAATGCTGCTGTTTCTTCAGCAAAGGCAACTGCAAAAGCATGCCAAGCAAAATCGCCTGTTACAGTAACGGTTAAAACGAAATAACGACCATATAGCTTCAAACAACTAACTTTTCTTTAATCGGTTAACTTTTCAGAAAATTCAAAATAAGACCTATTCTCAAAGTTAACATCTGTATAGCTAAAATGCGGACTTCCATCTTTCTATGTCGGGTGGAGGTCCGCTCTCTTTTTGTCCAGTTGGGCAATCCAATTAAAATTCGTAACTTTGCACCCAAATTTTAAGGTATGATATCAGTAAGCAATTTAGGAATCCAGTTTGGTAAGCAAGTGCTCTTTCAGGATGTGAACATAAAGTTTACTCCGGGCAATTGCTATGGAATTATAGGGGCGAACGGTGCCGGGAAAAGTACATTGATGCGCATCATCAGTGGTCAACTATCACCGACACACGGAACGATTACGCAAGGTGCAGGTGAACGTATGTCAGTTTTAAGTCAGGACCACTTCGAGTTTGATGAATTCACGGTGCTTGACACGGTACTTCAAGGTCACACCACATTGTGGAAAATCATGAAGGAGAAAGATGACCTGTATGCCAAACCTGATTTTTCAGATGCTGACGGGATACGCGCTTCGGAACTTGAGGAGAAGTTCGCTGAAATGAACGGCTGGAATGCTGAAAGTGATGCTGCTGCACTGTTGAGCGGGCTGGGCATTAAGGAGGAGAAGCATCAGACATTAATGAAGGACATGAGTGCCAAAGAAAAGGTGCGTGTGCTTCTTGCAAAAGCCCTTTTCGGCAACCCCGACAACCTGCTGCTTGATGAGCCGACCAATGACCTTGACCTTGATACAGTGACATGGCTTGAAGATTACCTTTCAAATTTCGAGAACACTGTGCTGGTGGTAAGCCACGACCGTCACTTTCTTGATGCTATATCCACACATACACTTGATATCGATTACCACAAGATAACACTATATGCAGGCAATTACAGCTTCTGGTATCAGTCGAGCCAACTTGCCTTGCGTCAGCAGCAACAACAGAACAAGAAAGCCGAAGAGAAGAAGAAGGAGCTTCTTGAATTCATCCGCAGATTCAGTGCCAACGTTGCAAAATCGAAGCAGACGACAAGCCGTAAGAAGATGCTGGAGAAACTTAATATCGAGGAGATTCAGCCTTCATCACGCCGTTATCCCGGGATAATATTCACACCGAACCGCGAGCCTGGGAACAAGATACTTGAAGTGCATGGACTGACTGCAAGTCTTGACGGTGATATACTTTTCAAAGACCTAAATTTCAATGTGGAGAAGGGCGACAAGATTGTATTTCTTAGCCATGACCCAAGAGCAATGACCGCATTGTTTGAAATCATAACCGGCAACCGCAAGGCAGATGCAGGTACTTATGAATGGGGTCAGACAATAACTACAGCATATCTGCCACTGGACAACACCAGTTTCTTCAATACCGACCTCAATTTGGTGGATTGGCTTGGACAATATACCGACAACAACAGCGAGATATACATAAAAGGCTTTCTCGGCAAGATGCTGTTCACCGGTGAAGATGTGCTAAAGAGCGCTTCAGTGCTGTCGGGAGGTGAAAAGATGCGTTGCATGATATCAAAGATGATGATGGTGGATGCCAACACATTGATTTTGGATACACCAACCAACCATCTTGACCTTGAGTCGATACAGGCATTCAACAATACACTCTCAGCATTCAAAGGCAATGTGCTAATGGCATCGCACGACCATGAGTTCATACAGACAATCTGCAATCGAGAAATAGAGCTTACTCCAAACGGAGTAATCGATAAGATGATGGACTACGATGACTATATCAGCGACCCACGCATACTTGAAGCAAAAGAGAAACTTTACGGCAAGAAATAACTAACACACAAACGATTATGGTAAAGCATATAGTAGCATTCAAACTCAACGGAACAGATGCAGAACGCAAAGAAACAGCTGAAAAATTCAAGGCTGCATTGTTGGCACTTCCCAAAAAAATTGAGGTGCTGAAAAGCATCGAAGTCGGCATAAACGAGAACCCGAATGAATCGTGGGACTTAGTTCTGACAGCCATTGTGGAGAAGATGGAAGACGTGGAGAAATATGCTAAGCATCCCGCACACTTGGCAGCCGCGGCACTCCTCGGAACCCATAAGGAAAACCGCGCCTGCGTGGATTATCAGTTCTAAAGGACATATCACAAAATATATTATTAACTGAACAAATCGTTCAATGCCTCACTCATGCTTGGATGGGTGAAAATGAAGTCGCGCAAGAAAGTATAGTCCAAGTCCGCTTTCATCACTGCAGCAACAGTGTTGATAACCTCGCTGGAATCAGGAGAGAACAATGTGCAGCCAAGAATCTTATTTGTGCGATTATCAATTATAGCCTTCATCAAACCGACAGTTTCGCCAAGAGTCTTTGCCCGTGGAACAGCCATGACGGGAAGCCTTTTTACAACGACATCCATACCCTTGCTGACAGCCTCGTCCTCACCAATGCCAATACGTGATAAAGGCGGATCGATGAAAACAGAATAGCTGACTGGATTGCGGTCGTTGAGCACACGATTGCCATTACCAAACAAATCCTCACGCACTATGCGGTAATCATCCAGTGAAATATAAGTAAACTGCAAGCCACCCTTTACATCGCCAAGGGCACGGACATGAGGATTAGTAGTGACCAAATGCTCATCGACTATAATGGCACCACGTGCATCAACTTCCACACCGGCAGCAGCAAGATTCAAATTGGAAATGGCCGGACGGCGACCTGTGGCAAGAAGAACAGCTTCAGCATCGAGTGAATGTGGATTACCTGAAGCATCATCATAATTCACCTGTGATGCAGATGAAGATTCCGAAACAGAAGTGACCTTAGCGCTGAGGATGAACTTAATGCCCTTGTTTTCGAGGGCAGATTTGACGGCTTCAGCAATATCACGATCCTCTCGGCCAATCAACATAGGAAAACTCTCAAGGACGGTAACGGATGAGCCAAAAGACGAATACATCGAAGCAAATTCAAGACCAATATATCCACCACCTATAATGACAAGCCTTTTAGGCAATTCCTTCAGATTAAGAATTGAAGTGCTTGTGAACACATTCGGATTTTCAGCTACGCCTTTAATTGGCGGAATTACAGTTTCCGCTCCCGTGTTGATGAAAATCATGTTTGACTGCAATTCAAAAGACTTATCGGCAGATGCTACAGAAACTACATTTTCAGAGACAAAAGAGCCAACGCCGTCGAAA
This sequence comes from Muribaculaceae bacterium, assembly GCA_022484565.1. Classification (GTDB taxonomy): domain Bacteria; phylum Bacteroidota; class Bacteroidia; order Bacteroidales; family Muribaculaceae; genus JAKVKZ01. Next base: position 10,541 of record JAKVKZ010000072.1, on the reverse strand, counting down.
ACAGTGATATTAGGATTATCAGCCAGATTGTGATAATTTTTCTGCCTCAATAAAGATGTTACACTGTCCTTCACTTCGATAGACTGTGAATAGAAAGCCTTTTTTGCCTCGAAAGAAGCGTCAGAGCGCAGAGAAGCCAATTTAGCCTGATGAACGAGAGTCTTGGTTGGAATGCAACCGATATTGATGCAAGTACCGCCATACATCATATTGGACTTTTCAATCACAGCAACGGTTTTTCCACGTTTTGCGAAGTCGGCGGCCAAGGTCTTACCACCTTTGCCGAACCCGATAATAATAGCATCAAAAGTCTTCATATTTCAATAATTATTTAGTTATTAATCATGGCACAAAGATACATTGAGAGAACATGATATTAGATAGCAATAAGGCATAAAAAGTTGGCAAAAATGCCTTAATCAATCAGCAGCAGCGATAACAAAAGCGCCATCTTGGTAAACAATGCTCAAAGCCTTCATGGAACAAAGGTTGATGACGGCAGTTTCAGCTGAACGATGAGAAATATGAGCAACAGTCATGAACTCGTTGAGAGTAATGCTCCCATTTGATTTAATATAGTCGATAAGGATATGTTCTGCTTCGGTCAATTCAATGACCGCTCCATCATGACGCTTGGCATTATGCCAAACCTTAACCTGCAGAGAATCAGCAATGATGTTCTCGTCGGCCACACGATAGTAAGCACGCCAGCGGTGATTGTCATCCTGTGCCAAAACAGGGCGCGAAGCAGCCTTATCAATATCAACTTTCACGACGCTCTTGCCCTCGATGCGATAAACCGAAAAATGAGCAGTCTGTTCCGGCTTGCAATACATGGAGGCAGCCTGCTCAATCATGTAAATTTCCTCATCACTCTGAACGCCCGCTATTTTGCCATTGTCCTTCACGCCAATCAGCAAATGCCCACCATCATTATTAGCAAAAGCCGAGATGCTTCGGGCAATTTTTCGGGCATCAGAAATCTGATACTTAAAATCCTGATGCACATGTTCACCCTCTTCAATGAGATTCTGAATGAAGTGCCTGCTTTTAATTTCCTGCGGGGTAGGAGTGACTGACTGCATCGTGAAAATAGGAATATGAATACAAATATCTAATGGAAATTAATACCCACTGAAATTACTTGACAAAAGGCTTCAGGACAGGTATCAGCAAATCGGCATAGCGACGGAAACCAATGTCGGTGAAGTGAGTGCCATCAACTGTGGCTTCATTGTCGGTGCCAACCATATTATCGCATTTGACATAATACAGATTATTCGGATTCTCCTGCATCAATTTGAGGTATCCACGATGGAATGCGGCATTTTTCTGACGAAGATAATCAGAATAGAAGGCATCAAAATCGCAATAAGAATAGAGAGGCCCTTCAACCATAACGATAGGAATGTCTGGGTGAGCCTTGCGCAGAATATTGACGAAATTGTAAGTCAGAGTGTCGCACATGCCGAGAGTGCAATTCGGGACAGGGTCGATGACATAAGCAGAAACGCCCCTGACAGAAGCCATTGCGCGGGCCATGCAATAATCCATTTTTCCTTCACCGCTGATGCCAATGTTGACACATTCGCAATTTAGGTCACGCTGAATCATGTTAGTAGCAACCATACCGGTGCGAGTGGAACATCCGCCTTGCAAAATGCTGGTGCCATAAAAGATTATCTTTTTATCCTTACGTGGATTATCGAGTTGAGGCTTTTGGATAACGGCATTACTGTCAACACCGATTTCCATCCAATTAACGCCATCGTAAAGAGGCAGATAAACCACAAAGTCGCGCATATCGCCTTTAAGGTTCTCAACGTAAGTGAACTGCTGAATTGAATCCTTGCGAGGACGATTGGCATTGACGAATTGCCAAACACCATTATCATCAAGACGATAAAGGTCGGTGCCTTTGATGCCAGTGTCGGCCATGTGAGGCATGTGGCTGTTCCAGCGAAGATTATAACGAATGCCAATACGCTTGGAATTGGTGACGAAACGGACAGCCATACCGCTGCTGCACTGGGAGCGTTCCCATAAATCAGGGCGGACACTATCCTTTAAATATGCCGGAATACGGGTGAACGGCGTAAGAGAATTGTCGAAACATTTATTAATCATGCGCAAGTTGAGCACATTCACATATTTCATGGGCACTTGCTCAGCTGTGAAAGCTGAAGCGGCAGAAACGCCAAAAAGTGCCAACAACGATGTCAGCAGAGAAGTCTTTACGATTTTAGAAATGTTCATTATCTTAGTAGTTTTATAGATTTTACTTATCGAGACACAAAAGTAATAAAATTAATCATAATTTCATCAAGGAATTGACTTACGAAAAGAGATAGCGGAAAGCATCCTCCACTTTAGAGACTTCGATGAGCTTGATTTTCAATTTTTCAGTGTGCATACCTTTAATATTATATTTAGGTATAATCATTTCAGTGAAACCGAGTTTTTCGGCTTCGCTGATGCGCTGCTCAATGCGAGTGACCTGACGGATTTCGCCAGAAAGTCCCACTTCACCACTCATGCAGATGCCTTTGTGAACGGGCATATCAACATTTGAAGACAAAATAGCGCAAATTACGGCAAGGTCGAGAGCAGGGTCATTGACTTTAAGTCCACCGGCAATGTTGAGAAAGACATCCTTTTGTGCAAGTTTAAAACCGACACGCTTTTCAAGTACGGCAAGGAGCATATTCATACGTTTGCCGTCGAAACCAGTCACACTGCGTTGTGCCGTGCCGTAAGCAGCAGTGCTGACAAGCGCCTGCGCCTCAATCAGGAATGGACGCACACCTTCGACGGTGACACCAATGGCAACACCCGAAAGCTGCTCATCGCTTTGCGACAGAAGCATTTCAGAAGGATTAGTGACTTCGCGGAGACCATACTGATTCATTTCGTAGATGCCCATTTCGGAAGTGCTGCCGAAACGGTTCTTTATAGAGCGGAGAATACGGTACATATAATGGCGGTCGCCCTCAAACTGCAAAACTGCATCGACAATATGCTCAAGGACTTTAGGACCTGCAATGCTTCCCTCCTTATTAATATGGCCAATCAGAATTACAGGCGTGTTAGTTTCTTTGGCAAATTTCAGGAACTGTGCGGCACATTCGCGCACTTGGCTCACACTGCCGGCAGCAGATTCAAGTTCCTCGTTTGCAATAGTCTGAATGGAGTCGATAATCACGATATTCGGTTCGCACTGCTTGATGCTTTTGAAGATAGCATCGAGAGAAGTTTCGCAAATTATGTAACATTCACAATCGATTTTGCCACCGGCAATACGGTCGGCACGCATCTTCAACTGCTGCGGACTTTCCTCGCCAGAAACATAAAGGATTTTACGGCTGCGGATACGGAGGACATTCTGCAGGACGAGAGTGGATTTTCCGATACCCGGCTCGCCACCAATCAAGATGATAGAACCAGGAACAAGTCCGCCACCAAGAACACGATTAAGCTCACCGCTCGGCAGGGTGATTCGAGGCTGGCTTTCAGCATTGATGTCGGAAATCTTGACAGGGGCTGAAGGTTCAGTTTTGCCGGAATTATAGCCAGCTTGCTGTTTTGCCGATTTTTCGACAACCTTCTCTTCGACGAAAGTGTTCCATTCGCCGCAATTAGGGCATTTGCCAATCCATTTAGGTGATTCAGTACCGCAATTGGAGCAGAAGTATGTGGTTTTTGACTTAGGCATGATAATAGAATAATTATAGAACTCTTCTTCGGAACTCACTGATGGTGATTGCAGTGGCAATACCTACATTAAGAGATTCGGAAGTGATGGCGTTATGCGGATATGGAGGAATGGTCAATTTATCAGTGACCAGAGCGGCGATTTCAGGAGAAATGCCTTTGCCTTCATTGCCCATAACTATAAAGCCGGAAGAGGAGAGATTAGCTGAATATATGTCGGAACCATTGAGAAAAGTGCCATAAACCGGCATGTTCCATTTTCGTGAAAGGAATTCCGACAGGTCGCAATAATGAACATGAACACGCGAAATAGCACCCATGGTGGCTTGCACTACCTTATGGCTGAAAACGTCGGCTGTGTCGCGGCTGCAAAAGATGTGGCGGATTCCGAACCAGTCGGCAAGACGAATGATAGTGCCAAGATTTCCCGGGTCCTGAATTCCATCGAGGACAAGATTAAGATTGCCTTTCACTGAAGATTCATCGAGTGGATAATCAGGGATTTCGTAAACGGCAATGACACCTGAAGCAGTGGAGAACTGCGACATGCGATTCATCTGTTGAGATGAGGCATGAAAAATTTTGTCGCAGTTGATTTTAGATAAGTCATTTTCAGCAAGCCAAGCATCAGTGGCAATAATCATGTGGCAATGAAAGGCATGAACGGTGTCGAGAACACATTTAGTGCCTTCAGCCACAAAACAATGCAATTCATCGCGGTGCTTCTTAACTGCCAGTGACTTCACGAACTTTATTGTACTGCCCGTAAACTCGGAAAATGATATGTCGGTTGTCTTATTCATTAGTATCTACAAAAATACTGATTATTTAATTACTTAAGAAAAATTCCGTAAGGAAAGTTTGGAATTGATGAAAATGGGGAAAGGTCGTGGGACAGTTTTTGGCTTGCAATTGGTTGATTTATAAATTGATTGATGGAGTGTCCCACAAAGTTTTTCACCATTGCGACGAAGGCAAAAAAAATGAAGCGGGTGGGGGTGGATTTTTGTGAAAGAAAAGTTTTCATATTATATAATGGTGGATTTATTGACGATTTTATTTTTAATTCTATTGATAATTGGCTCAATTCTTTAAAATGCTTCGTATTTTTTTATAATATACCCGTGACGTGGGAGGACGGATACAAAGATTCGCCCCATACATTGGTGATATTCAGATGATTTCAATAAAATGCCTTGCATTTTATTGGGCTTACCTTCTGTGATGCTTTTTGCGCTTCTTGTTTTCTCTGCTTGTTCTTTGGGGTGGGATGGATGATTTTGCTGCTGGCTCTTCCTCTGCTGCTGATTCCTCTGGCGATTCTTCGGATGATTTGGATGATTGCTCGCTTTCTGATTCTGATTGCTTGGATTGGGATTGTGGGTCTTTTTCCAGATTTTCTTCGGGAAGTGGGTCGGTGACTACTTCGTAACGGTTGAGGAGACGCTGGACGGAGGACTTGCTGAGGCCTATGGTGGCGGCTATCTGACGGATGGAACAGCCTTTCTGCTGGAGGATTCGGGCTGAAAGATACTGCCGCCAACGTTCGGCGGAAATGCGGTCGATCAGACGGCTCTCCTGTGTGACTTCGTGCATCTCGAAGAAAAGGCCGTGGTTTTGGCGCACTATGACGGCTGGAATGACGTGCAGGGCATCGTAGGTGATTTCGCCTGAACGGTTTTTGAGCTGCTTGATGTAGCGCAGTGCCGGGTCGGTGGTGCTCTGACCGATGGCGAAGACTGAGTCGCAGAGGTCGGAGATGGTTGTGGCGCAGGCTGCATTGTTGACTGAGAGTGGCTCGTAACGGCTGTGACGGCGTGTGTGACCGATGACGAGGACTGCGAGGTCGTAACGCTCTCGGATGACATTGAGGCTTTTGAGGAAGTCGCGGACGAAACGGCGGTCGCATGGGTCGGTGATGATTGCGGAAATATTGTCAACTACGATTGCCGCGGCCTTGGAATCGACGACGTTGCGCTCGATGGCGGAGAGGAGCGAGGGGATAGTGTAGTCGCTGCTGTAAGCCATTCGGACATCGACGCGGCGGAGGAAGTGGGAACAGTTCCACTGAAGCCCGGACTCGTCGGTGTAACGCTGACGGAGCTGCTGGGGCGAGTGCTCGAAGTCGAAATAGAGGACATTGCGCTGGATTTTGTTGGCGACCTCGTTGGCAATCTGCACGGCGAGGATTGATTTGCCGAGATTGGTGTCGGCGAAAAGGAAAGCCATCTCTCCCTCATGCCATAGGCTGTGCCAATAGTCGGTTCGTGGCTTGAAGTTTTTTGCATAGGAGACTGCGTCGAAGAATTCGGCATTGAAAAGCGGCTGTTTTGGCCAATCGGTGCGGGAGAATGTCATTCCGCCCTTGTTCATGTTTTCCCAAAGTACGTTGTCCTTGTCAATCATGGTGAATTTATTTATTACTTTTTTGTTGCAAGTTAGGGGATGACGGGAGGGAGGAATCAAGAAAATCGGAAAAATGAGGGTAATTTTTTTGGAGAATTTTTTAAATGTGGGGCTATGATGCTTGATTTTTGGGAAAATAGGCAAATATGATTTGGGGCTGATGAGGCTGATGGGGCGAATGAGACTGATGTGAGGAAAATGCTTCGCATTTTTTGGGGATAATGCACCATTTTGGGCGGGAGAAAATACCTTGTTCGGCAACTCCCCCGGCACTTCGTGCCCGCGCTACGCGCCATATTCTGCGCTTTGCCCACTGGGCAAATGCTCAAATATTCTCTTAGGAGCAAAGAGGTGGATCAGCTATTTAGCTCATTTTCAGTGAACTAAACAGAAGAAAATGCTTCGCATTTTTTGCTAATTTGACACACAGGGATGGTAATAGGCCCGATTGGCCGAATTGGCCAAATTGTAAATTGCTTCGCAATTTTCGGGATAAATACCCATGACGCTGGAGGGCGTATAAATGGATTCGCACATACTTTCAGGATTAGAGATAAGTGGGAATGAATTTGCATATATTATTTAATGTTAATAAATATTGCGGAATGGATAATTACTTGTACATTTGTAATGAACTCTGTGGATGTTATTGGACAATGGAAATCCACCATGATATAATAATGAGAATAATAATTTAAGCCAGATACAAAGTAACAAGAGACTTGTGATTATTCTATTACTGATGACAGTGTTGGCATGGAGGCCCAAAGCCCTGAGAAACAGAAGAATGACGTGAGTGGCACGTAGGTGCAGTGGCAATTGGAACGACGATTGACGTCGGTACAGCTTTTGCCAGTTCGTCCAGTTGAAGAAAACTGGCGAAAGGCGAATATTTAAATTTTTGGGATTTTGTAATGAATTGCTACGGGTGGAAATTAAAAGATTTACTTAAATATGGAAATTTAAAATTAAAAGGAATGAAGAAAATTTTATTTTTAGCCATGCTGCTAATTGGTGTGGCAATGTCGATGCAGGCACAGGAGTACACCACACTTGTGGTGCTGATGAGAGATGGTAGCAGCACGAAAGTGCAACTAAGTGAAGAACCGAAGGTGACATTCAGTGGCACTAATCTAAATATAGCCACCACTGCTACTACATTACAGCTTGACCGCGCAAAGGTGCAACGGTTCAACTATGTGAACGACGGCGGTGTGAAAGGAGTAAGTGCAGATAATAAATCGACCTATATTAAAAGAGGTGATTTGCTTATTTTCCAAGACTTGAAAAGCGGCAGCAAAGTCAGCGTATTCGGCGTTGACGGCAGAATGCTGAAAGATGCCACAGCAAGCGGAAATTATGAGATGAGCCTCAGTGAACTAAGCTCGGGAGTTTATATTGTGGATGTAAATGGAACGACAACCAAGATAACAATACGGAGATGAGAAGATTTGCAATGACAATAATGGCTGTGGTGACGATAGCGGCTGCGGTCTTTGCACAGAACAGCGTATACATTTGTCGCAATGATGGGAATGTCGTTACGATTCCGGACAGTACAATCCAGAGCATGGAATGCAGCAAGGTGGATTCACAGGAGGTGACACACACTAACTATGTGATGCAAATAGTGCGCACAATGAGCAATACATATTCCATTCCGCTTTCTGCAATTGACAGCATTTCATTCGTCAGTCCAAAATATGAGGCTGTGGACTTGGGATTAAGTGTGAAATGGGCTACATGCAATGTCGGTGCAACAAAGCCTGAGGGCTATGGAGGATATTACGCATGGGGCGAGACGGAAGAGAAAAGCGATTATAGCAAGAGCACATATAAATACTATAACTCTTCAACGAGCAGTTATGTGGATATCGGCAGCAGTATAAGCGGAACAGAATACGATGTGGCGAGAGCTAAATGGGGCGGACGTTGGCGGATGCCGACAGTTGCCGAGCAGCAAGAGCTGAACGATAAGTGCACATGGGCAGAATTTACATATAATGGAGTGGCAGGAGAGAAAGTGACAGGGCCGAACGGTAATAGTATATTCTTGCCGGCTTCAGGTGACAGATACGGCACGGACGTGAGCGGTGCAGGCGCGAACGGTGATTATTGGAGTGGTACCCTGGTTGAGGACGGTAGCGTCAGTGCCTACGACATGGACTTCTATAGCAATGGCCGTCATTACTGGAACGTCCTTTGGGATCGCTATTACGGTTTGTCGGTTCGCCCAGTTGAATAAAGCAAACGAAAGTGAACGCTTTAAACTATGTTATGAGCCACTTTGAGGAGGCAACTAAAATAACAATACGGAGATGAAGAGATTTGTAATGACAATAATGGCTGTGGTGGCGATAGCTGCTGCGGCCTTTGCACAGAACTGCATATATATTTACCGCAATGATGGGAATTTCATTACGATTCCGGACAGCATAATCCAAAGTATGGAATGCAGCAAGGTGGATTCACAGGAGGTGACGCATACTAACTATGTGATGCAAATAGTGCGCACAATGAGCAATACATATACCTTTCCGCTTTCTACAATTGACAGCATTTCATTCGTCAGTCCAAAATATGAGGCTGTGTACTTGGGATTAAGTGTGAAATGGGCTACATGCAATGTCGGTACAACAAAGCCTGAGGGCTATGGTGGATATTACGCATGGGGCGAAACGGAAGAGAAAAGTGATTATAGCAAGAGCACATATAAATACTATAACTCTTCAACGATCAGTTATGTGGATATCGGCAGCAGTATAAGCGGCACGGAATACGATGTTGCGAAAGCTAAATGTGGCGGACGTTGGCGGATGCCGACAGTTGACGAATGTCAAGAGCTGAACGATAAGTGCACATGGACAGAATTTACATATAATGGAGTGGCAGGAGAGAAAGTGACCGGACCGAACGGTAATAGTATATTCTTGCCGGCTGCCGGCATGTGCGATGCCAAAGTAGTGTACCACTCAGTCACGAATGGCTTCTACTGGAGCGGTACTCTGCTCGAGGGCTTCAGCGACAATGCCTGCGGCATGTTCTTTTTTAGCAGTGGCTCTCACTATTGGGGCTACAATTGGTATCGCTACATTGGATTGCCAGTCCGTCCAGTGGAATAATGCGAACGAAAGTGAACGCTTTCTTTAAGGATTCTGTTACGGGCTACTTTTATGAGGCATCTAAAATAACAATACGTAGATGAAGATATTTGTAATGACAATAATGGCCGTGGTGGCGATAGCAGTTGCAGCCTTTGCTTAGAACAGCATATACATTTATCGCAATGATGGGAATGTCGTTACGATTCCGGACAGCATAATCCAGAGCATGGAATGCAGCAAGGTGGATTCACAGGAGGTAACGCACACTAACTATGTGATGCAAATAGTGCGCACAATGAGCAATACATATACTTTTCCGCTTTCTACAATTGACAGCATTTCATTCGTCAGTCCAAAATATGAGGCTGTGGACTTGGGATTAAGTGTGAAATGGGCTACATGCAATGTCGGTGCAACAAAGCCTGAGGACTATGGAGGATATTACGCATGGGGCGAGACGGAAGAGAAAAGTGATTATAGCAAGAGCACATATAAATACTATAACTCTTCGACGAGCAGTTATGTGGATATCGGCAGCATTATAAGCGGAACGGAGTACGATGTTGCGAGAGCTAAGTGGGGCGGACGTTGGCGGATGCCGACCAGAACCGAGTTGGAGGAATTGAATGATAAATGTACGTGGACGGTGTGTAAATTAAATGGAGTGACTGGAATTAATGTGACAGGGCCGAACGGTAATAGCATATTTTTGCCGGCTGCTGGTGAACGCCTCAGCACAGATTTGATTGATGCGGGCATGTACGGTGGTTATTGGAACGGTACACTGAACGAGCGAAACAGTGGCAACGCCTATGGCGTGTATTTCGACGCCCATGGCAACCACAGCTGGTACTCCCGTTGAGGCCGCTACGACGGACATTCGATTAGGCCAGTGGAATAAACTGATGAATGCTGTGTGCCAGTGAGTTGAGACTGAAAGTTTAACACAATAGTAAAAATTTGCATAGCAAAGGAGAATTTTTCTCTTTTTCTGTGCAAAATTTTGCTGATTTTGAGGAAAGAGAGGTGTGATTGAGAAATATAGGGATTATTTGGGAGGAATTTGGTGGGATTCCTCGTTGATTTTAGGGCAAACAGGGCTTATAAGGCCAATAATTAAATTGGTTCGCAATTTTTGCTAATTTACATACCGAGATGGTAATAGGCCCGATTGGCCGAATTGGCCATATTGTAAATTGCTTCGCAATTTTGGGGATTATGCACCCTTTAATTTGGCGATTAGGCCAAGTAATACTGATGACGGAAAGATGGCGCTTGCAAGTATGATGTGGGGCCGATGTGGCTATGAGGCTATTGGGG
>JAKVKZ010000071.1 GCA_022484565.1 Muribaculaceae bacterium | reverse complement strand
GGCATCGCAGTCAGTTCCGCTGATGTCGGTGCCTATGTCGGTGTAGCCGCCAGAGGAGTAATATTTATAGTTGCTTTGAGTGAATCCATCTTTTGCCGACGTTTCGCCCCATGCGTAGAGGCTCCCATAGCCTTCGGGCGAGGTGGTGCCAACATTGCAGGCAGCCCACTTAACGCTGAGGCCCAAGTCAACCGACTCGTATTCGGCTGTGGTGAAACTCTTGACTTCGCCATACAGATAGGCTGTGCTGTCAACCTCCACGTAGGCACGGTAATAATATTCTGTGCCCGAGCTTATTCCGCCTATCGCAACGGTGTAATCGCCGTTGGCGGTAGAGCCGCTTGCAGCCTTGGTGCCGACTGTCGCGCTCAATTCTGCCATTGTGCCGTAAATCATGCCGATTGCCGTAACATTCTGGTCATAAACGCCTGTGACGCTGCCGGCAAGGGTGGCTCCGTTATATGCGACTGACGGGGCCGTGACGGTGGTGACCGCGATTGCTTCGATCATCGGCTTGAACGAGATGCTGTCGATTGCCGTGAGCGGCAGCCGAAGAGTGTCGGTGTCGGTGCGGATTACGAGCATCACATAATTAGCGTGCGCAACGCCCTGAGAGTCAACATTCACCCACTCCATGCCCCGGATGGTGCTGTCGGCCACGGTGATGATGCTGCCGTCGGTGCGGCACACGTGGATGGCGCTCTGCGCCATGGCGGCTATGGCTATCGCCAACACCGCAAATACCATCATTGCAAACCGCTTCATTTCCGCAAGATTATTTTGGTTGATATTCCGTTCAGATTCACAATATATAGGCCCGCGCTGAGCTGGCTCAGGCTCATCTCGTAGCTGCCCTCGGCTGTGGCGGCCCGCATCAGCCTGCCGTCAGAGCCGAAAACCCTGACATTGCTGCCCGACGGCAGATTCTGGAAAATCAGAAGGTCGCCCTTCTGGATGAACTTGCCGGACTGCGACTTTACACCGCCAATGCCGGTGGACGGATCGTAGATGGTGCGGAAACTCCGCATCTTGGTGCGGTCGAACTGCAAAACGGTGGTATTGGTGGCGATTTCAAGAGTGGTGCCGTTGAAGCTCACCTTAGGCTGGCTGCCAAGCAGCACCTTGGTGGAAGTGCCGTCGTCCATCGCCACGATGAGGGTGGTGAACTCCTGCGCCCGCAACAATGCAACGCAGAAAATCAAAAAGATTAAAGCTAAAATCTTCTTTTTCATGATGATTATTTATTATTGTTTACAATAAAATCAGAGTAAAAACAGCCAGCAGAATGAAAGATAAGGCACAAAACAGAATCATTGATGCTGACTTCAGGCAGCCAAAATAAGACGAGGCTTCAATATAGAATTCTAAAAATCAGAAAGCTATGCAATGCAAAGAAAACCAATAAAATTTAAAAAAACAAGAAAAAAAGGCGTTATTTTCAGAAAAGCAAAAAAATTAACGGAGGCGTAGAAATTGCGATAATGGTGCATGGGATAAGCGATAAATTACTATTTTTGCCAAAAAGATACACAATTTTATGAGCAAACGAATAATCAGTGTGCTGACAATAATATTGATAGTGACCAGCGCAGCGTGCGGAGCAACAAGAATGTCGCCAAGCGACAGCATAAGGCATAAACTGCCACAACTGAGCGGCGCCAAGAAACTGCTGGCACTAAAGAATCTGTGCGAACTCGCATTCAACGAAGACAACGCAAACTATGAACTGCGCTGCCTGAACGACTATATAGAGGAAGCGCACCGACAAAACAGCATAGACGATGAGGCCTACGGGATGAGCAGCCGGCTATTCTGCTACTACAACTACGGAATGCGGAAACAAATGCACGAGACATTGCCGGTGAACCTGAAATTCTACGAAGCCCACGGACGTTGGAAAGACTATTACGAGGACTGGAGCGAAACGATACAATCGGACATATTCAACGGCAAATGCTACACGGCATTGAGAGAGGTGAACGAAATGTACAACGACGCACGGAAACGCAACGACAGCTACGGACTGGGAACAGCATCGTTCGCAATAGGCGACGCATATCTGGGACTGGGCAAGACCAAGGAGGCGGCAAAAGCCTTTGAGGAAGCCCTGCACCACCTGCGGGGACGCTATGACTCATCGACGCTATACGACACATATTCATGCTACTGCGACATGCTGAACGACATGAAGCAATACGCAAAACTGAAGAAAACAGCACAGGAATGGGGAAACACCCTTGACGCATACAGAATAACGGCAAAAAAGAAAGGTTGGGACTTCTCGATGCTCGACTCGCGCTACCTATACTGCTACATAGCGAAAGCACAAGCCGCAATGGGCATGGGCGACCTTGAACTTGCCGACAAAATGCTGAAAATGAGCGAGAAAATAGCCAACGGGCAAAAGCCGATAGCACATCTGTCGCTGCTGCTCGAACAAAGCCGCTACTGCATCCTCAAAAAGGACTACAAGAAGGCATTGGAATACAACACCGAGGGAATGAAGCTGAACATCGCAGCCGGCGACACGCTGGGACTGCTGAACCGCAAGGAACAACGCGCCAACATACTGATGCAAATAGGCAGACCCGCAGAAGCAGCGGAACTGTACCACGAAGTGATGCAGAAAAGGGACTCAATCAACACCGCCAACACCAACAACCAGCTGAATGAGCTGAGCACACTATACGGACTTGACGAGATGAAGATTGAGAAACGCAGCACAATGTACCTTTTGTACGGGTCAACGGTGTGCATACTGCTGCTGATTGCAATACTGATTCTATACATAGCACATTCAAACAAACTGCGGAAAAAGAACAGGAAACTATATGAGGCAATCGTAGAGAAACAGAAAGAAGAAGAAGAGGAAAAGAAAAACAATATATCGCCGCAAACGGAAACGAGCAGCGAAAGAATACTTTTCAACCAGCTGTGCGAGCTGCTTGAGACAGAGGAACCGTGGAAAGACAACCAAATCAACCGCGATGACCTTGCAAGAAAATTAGGGACGAACAGGACATATCTGGCAGACGCCATAAAAAAATACAGCGACGGAAAGACAATAACGGAATTCATCAACCATTACCGCCTGCTGCACGCAGCAAAAATGCTGAGCGAAAAGAGGAACTTGAGCATAACCGAAATAAGCGAAAATTCGGGGTTCAATTCACGCAGCACATTCAACCGACTATTCAGAGACTACTACGGAATGTCGCCGTCGGAATTCAGGACGGCAAGCAAAACGGCAGCGAGCGCATAGGAAATAAGCATGATTTTGCGCCTGTGGCACAATTTTTTGCGCGGGTGGGACAAGATAAAGATAAAATAAGGCCAAATTTGCAACGAAATCAATGACATCTTTATCAAACACTAATCTCCCCCGATATGGTCAAGAACAGAATCAAGGGTAATAATTCGGCTAACAACGACGAATTGCTATACAAGAAATTATGCAAACTGCTGAAAGAAGAGGAACTTTGGCGGAATCCGCTGATCAACCGCGAAATTCTGGCAGACATAATAGTGACCAACCGCACCTATCTTGTAAATGCAGTGAAAAAGCATGCCAACGGGATGACGCTGAGCGAATTCGTGAACACATTCAGGCTGAACAACGCAGCAAGAATGCTTTCGGAACGGAAAAGGACATCAATCACAGAAATCGGATATGAGTCAGGATTCAACTCACGAAACACGTTCAACCGACAATTCAAGCAACGATACGGGATGACACCGACAGAATTCCGCCACCAGCAATACGCAAAAAGGGTGAGCCAGAGATATACGGACAAGTAACACAATAAACAGATAATAAATAACAGAAATTTTTCAATGAAAAAGTCATTTACAAAACTACTTGCAGCAGCAGTGCTGCTAAGCGCAGGACTTTTTGCATCAGCACAAGAAAAAGCATCGCTGATAGTAACAAAGACCGACGGCCATGCCCTGAACTACGGACTCGTGGCCACGCCTTCAATCACGTTCAACGACAGCATCATGACTGTGACAGTGACAATCAACAATGCCCAAAAGGCGATAAACTTCAAGGCAAACGAGGTGAAATCGTTCACCTACGGCATGACAACCTATGTGAACACGCCCACGAGCGACAAGAAAATATCGTTCAGAATTGCCGGCCAGACATTGGCAATACAGGGAGTGAAAAGCGCAAAAAACATCAGGCTCTACCAAATAGACGGCAGGCAACTGCCAGTTGACGCAACTGAAAACGGAGAAAGCGCCCAAGTGAACCTATCGGGAATTGCCGCAGGAGTGTATGTGATAAGTGCAGACGGAGAAACCTTCAAATTCATGAAACGATGAAAAAGACAATGATAATGATTGCAGCAGTGCTGGCAACAATCGCCACACTGACAGGAGCAGAAAACTACATATATTTCTACAACTCAAACAAGGACGGCGACGTGCTGACACTGAAACGCAGCGACATAGTGAAAATAAATTACAGCGCGCCATCGGCATCGGGAATAGACACAGCGAAAATATTCACTGCCGACAGCACCTACACGGTACTGTTCACAGTGAATGAAGCAGCCGACAGCGTAATGTTCGCAGCGCCAAGCGGCGACGACTTCATAACTCCGGGAAAAGCCATTGACCTCGGACTTAGCACGAAATGGGCAAGCCACAACATTGACGGCACAAATCCTGAAGATTTCGGGAATTATTGCGGCTGGGGCGACCCGACAGGAAAAAACATATCCACCACAAAAAGCGAATACCCAATTTACAACACTCCGAAAACCATTTGCGGAACAGAATACGACATGGCAAAAGAAAATTGGGGAAACGACTGGAGACTGCCAAAACTCAGCGAAATGAACGAACTGATGGACAGTTGCAAAAAGACGTACACAACGCATAACGGGGTGCCGGGCTACAAGATTACCGGCAAAAACGGCAACAGCATATTCTTGCCTTTAAGCGGATATCGCGGAGGAGAATCGGTGAACGAAATCGGGACAAACGGCTATTATTGGACAGGAACACTCCACAAACTATGGAGCGACTACGGATTGGTGGCAAATTTGACAAGCACAAGTGCAAAGGTTGACAAACAATTCCGCTGGCTGGGATGCTCAACACGCGCAGTGAAAGACGCAAGCAATGTGAAAGTGACGACCGGCACAGCAAGTGAAGTTACCGACACGTCGGCGACATTCACGATGAAAATAAGCGGAATCAACGGCATAGCAGGCGCAAAAGCCGGAATACTTTGCGACACAGAAAAAACCGCAAGGACATTCTTTGCCGATACACTGATGGCAACACCAGCAGGCGACGGAACATTCACAATAAGCACTAAAAAGCTGAATCCATCGGCAAAATATTATTTCCGCGCATTCGCCTACGCCAACGAAGTGTACTACTACGGCGAAACCGACAGCATTACAACGCCATTGGGAGCAGTTGACCTCGGCTTGAGCGTGAAATGGGCAAGTTGCAACGTGGGAGCAACAACTCCTGAAGGATACGGCAAATACTACGGCTGGGGCGACCCGACAGGCGAAAAGACATCGAAAAGCCTGAGCGACTATCCAAGCAGCACGCCACCAAGCACAATTGTAGGCACGGAATACGATATGGCCAAGGCGCAAATGGGCGGAAATTGGCAAATGCCGACAACATCACAAATGGACGAATTAATGAATAACTGCGTGTGGACAGAAACGACAATAAAAGGAGTTTTAGGCTACTCGATAAAAGGGCCGAGCGGAAAGAGCATATTCCTACCTATGACAGGCTGGTATATGGGCACTGAATTTTCGGGTGACTACACTCTCGGTGAATATTGGACTGGCGACATAAATTCAAACAACAGTGATGCAGCCAACTGCTGCACTTTCTCGCAATACTCTAGCGGTTCGGCAGATACGTATCTACGCTATATCAGGATGCAGGTGCGCGCTGTTCAGCCAAAATAAAAGAGGATAGTATTTGTTGATATAATAAAAGTTTTAGTTTAGAGAAGAGGCGGCATACCGTGATTGGAATGCCGCCTCTAAAATTTTTATGCGTCACAACGGCAGAAATTATTCCAAAATAGTGGCTTTGGATTTCGAGGCTTTATCAAGGAAGTCGGAATCATTACACTTTTGCTGAGAAGCGGCATCGCCATGGAGGGCAGCCTTGCGATACCAATAATAGGCATCAGCATAATTCTGAGGAACGCCATAGCCATTGCAATATAAATCACCAAGTGCGGCATAAGCCTTAGCAAAACCGCCACCAGCAGCCTTTAAATACCATTCACGGGCATCAGCATAACTTTGAGCCACGCCACTGCCAAGACGGTAACATTCGCCAAGACGGAACTGCGCTTCGGAATTGTCCTGATCGGCAGCCTCCTGATAATATTCGACGGCAACAGAACCATCAGCCACGACACCATAGCCCGAAGCATAGCAATCGGCAAGACGGAGCTGGGCATCGGCGAAACCATGGTCGGCCGAAAGACGATAATATTCAATGGCCCTTTCAACATTCTTCGTCACACCTTGCCCATAGAAATAGCAGTTGCCAAGCCCACACTGCGCCTCGGCAACGCCCTTTGCGGCAGCCCTGCGGAAACAATCGAAAGACTTGAGATAATCAACAGAGACACCGCAGCCATAATAGTAGCACCAGCCGAGCAGCGACAAGCCGTCGGCATTGCCTAAAGCTGAAGAACTTGAAGCAAGGGTGAACGCCTTGGAATAATCCACCGGGACTGCATCGCCAACGGCATAACGGCGGGCAAGCATACTCTGAGCCTGAGCATTGCCGGAGGACGCATTGCGAACAAGCTCCTCAAGCAGCACACTATCGTTGCTTTCAGTGCCTGCAAGCATTTTGCCGAAATATTTCGACTCGCGAGCCTTAGAAAGGAAAGAATCATCACCAAGCCTACCCTTTGCACGGCCATCGCCATTGGCAGCAGCCTTGCGATACCAATAAAACGCCGAAGCATAAAGACCGAGATTCTCATAACATTCGCCCAAATTATACTGCGACGGGACATCGCCCAACTGCGCACCATTCAGATACCACGAGGAAGCCTCACGATAATCCTTATCCATGCCGAAACCATAAAAATACATGTTGGCTATACGGAACTGCGCCTCCTGAAGTCCTTGACTGGCTGAAGCACGATACCATTTGGCAGCCTTGCCAACGTCCCTTGCAACACCCATGCCGTGCATGTAGCAATCGCCAAGACGGACCTGCGCACCGCTGTGACCTTGACGTGAAGCACGAAGAAACAACGCAATGGCTTTGTTAAAATCCTTAGGCAAACCAATGCCCTGATAATAGCATGAAGCGAGATGCGCCACAGCATCGGCATGCGACTGCGCCGCCGACTTGCGATACCACGAAACGGCGACATCGACATTACGGGCAATGCCGTGACCATACATGTAGCAATTACCCAGCGCACATTGCGCCACAGCATCGGAAAGCGCGGCACCATGCCTGAAAATCAGCAATGACTTACCAAACCAGCGTTGAGCAGCGGAAGCACTTTTTTCAACGCCATTGCCATATTCATAGCAAATGCCCAAAAGATACATGGAATAGGAATTCCCGAGCTTAGCCGACTTCAGCGCATAAGAGAAAGCGCGTGAATAATCAGAAGCATCGTAACAGATTTTCGCAAGCACATATTGCGAATCCGCATCACCACTCTCGGCAAGCCGAGCCAATTCAGCCATTCTGCCCTGTCCGAAACGTAGAGGCTGCTGAGAAAAAGCCAAGAAACAAAACAGGACACAAATCGAGAAAAATATTGAGCGTTTCATCCCGGCAAAATTTTAAAAGAGTTACATGATATGAACTTTTCAAAGATAACAATAAATCCGTGATTTCCAAAATTTTTCGTGCATTTTTTGACAACAGAATGATTTTATTTGGAACATTGAAGAAAATAGAGTAATTTTGAAATCGCACTAATAAAAAACAGCAACTTAAAGTCAATAAATATGGGCAACAATGCTACAAAAGAAATCCAGAAAATAATGGAGCAATTGGCAAGCGAATTTGAAGAGAAACATGGCAGAAAAGCAACATCGAATGACATAGATTCCATTATTGATAATGTTTCCCAACAGTACAACGATAAGGCACTGCCAGAGCTCGACGGATTCTCGCCAAATGAAATGCATGATTTGTGCTATGGGCCTTTAAACTCAGAAAGCACGCTCAAACTATGCGATATCGACGACAAAACCATCGATGAGATTCCAATTATGCGCCAGGCAGAGTACCTTCTCCATGAGCTTGAAAAAGGAGAAATAAAATTGACTGCAATAGGCAACCTGCCGCCAAGATATGTGCAAGCCATATATCCGCTTGGAGCTAAAATCATGGAAGTGGAGAAGGGATTAACAAAGGTAAGGATTGAAACAGACATCACTACTGTGTTCTTAACTCACGACATGCTGAAACACATTGGCCTTATCAAAGAAAGGAACAAAATAATGTCGCTGACAAAAGCCGGCAAAACGTTGATGAAAGAGAGATTTCAGATTTGGCAAAAAATAGCTGACTACATGTTCTTCAAATACTATACCGGATGCTTTGACGGGTATGAAAACCAATTGGCAGGGATTGACAATAAGCCATTCTCGGTGGCATTACTGATAAAATACGGGGACAAAGAAAGGTCAAGTGAATTTTATGCCGATAAATATTTCACAGCATTCCCAATGCTACGCCTAAATGAGGACGACAATCTATGCTATGAAACGCGCTCATTCACCCGCTTCATGCACTTTATGGGCATAGTTGATATAAAGGAACATATAATATTGGACCCCGCAATAGTGAAAAAGACACCTCTGTGCGACAAATTATTTGAAATCAAAAAGAAATAAATGGAATTGCTCCGCTTCAATGACAAAAGTCAAAGAAACGGAGCAATCATTATGATATACCAAAAAATCTATGCTAAATGAGCTGAGCGCGCAATCGAGGCCTTGACTTTAGCGATAAGGTCGTTGCCGAGAGCAGCCTTGCGACTAATGTGGTCAACCACCATGCGGACAAACGGGTCCTTATCAAATTCGCCACGCACCTGAGCAAAATCGCTGTCCTGACGGCCTTCGCTGCCATCAACGCCGAAGCCCGTCTTGGCCTGCATGGAAAATTCCTTGCGGGCATCCTCATAAAGAAGATTGTCGATAGCAACCACGCTGTCCTTCCAAAGTTCAATTATGTCGATTACATCCTGCTTGGTGATTTCCTCAATAGGCTTGCCGAACCACTGCGAGAAATGAGTTGACACCCAAGTCCATTCCATGTCGTAGTAACGGGAATCCTCATCCTTGAAGAACTGTTCGATTTCATCGAGAGAATTAACCTCGCCGTTCTCAATACGGGCAATGAACGAAGTGATGTCGTCCTTCGGGGCAATCATGCCGCAAACATCGAGCCAATCGCCACTGCCGCTTTTGCACGAAGGGCTGAGCCATTTGCGCAAGCTGTCGTCGCCATCGGAAAAGTCAAAATTACGCAGACGGCTAATAAGGGAATTGCCCATAAACTTATTAATAGCCTTATGATAGTAATCCTTTCCACGACGAAGGGCGCGAGGCTCAATAACCATCGACTGGTAAGTGTAACGGTCGGCAGTAAGGCCTGAAGTACGCTCAAGCTGTTCGAGCAAATTAATGGCATCCCACATTTTGCCGACAGTGTAAGGGCTGAGAAGATTAAAATTGATTTTGTCGAGACGGTCAGGGTCACGGCGCTTATCGCGGCGCGGCCATTTCTGAGTGTCGCGGATAGTGCCGACACTTTTCAGATTCACGCCCGGAACCAAATAGGATTTGCCCTTGTTCTCGATGAGATAGGAGAAAGGCAGACGTGAAGTGTCGGGATGAGCCACATGGCGGCCCATAACAAGTGAAAACGCGCCAATCTTGGCAGGCCAAAGGATGTAGGAATCGCTCGTCGTCTTTGAGCCACGCTCAACGACGCCCTGATGAATCGGGCCGAGCTTGTACATGTGATTGCTCTGATTGCTGCCGCTGCCGGCATTGATGAACGAGAACATTCCGGCAATGAGCAGGCTCGACTTGTGCATACTGACGGTGTAAGGTCCGGCAAAGATAGCAGCAGCCTCACCATTCTCGCAGGCACAATTGGAAAAGAACAGCGAATCATGCGCCGAGAACAGGTGCGACAATGAAGTGCCCTGCCCGACAAACGTGTGAACCATCACTGCCCCATCGGTGACCTTAGCACCAGCACAGGCAATGAAATCCTGAGCTATAACGTCAGTGCCAATAAGAACAGGGTCGGTCTGAGAGCTTGCCAGAGTGCCATTTTCGAGCCGTGCAGCGCCATTAATGCAGGCATAGCTACCAACATTCACATCAGTGATGCTGCCAGCACCGATGATACGGGCAAAATCGCCGATACAGCCACGGTTGCCAGTATGCTTTTCCGCATAATCGGCAATCATACCAGTGACAGCCTCAATCATTTTAGGACGATAGCGGTACATAGCCATCATGTAGGCAAGATGAGCCGACAGACGGTCGTAGATAGGAACATCGCGGCCCCCTGCCTCATTTAGGACAGAGACACTAACGCCATTGCCAAACGAAGACATACCATCGCAGACAATGCTGCCGACAGAATCAATATAGACATTGCTGCCGATGTCGTAATTGACAATAAAGCGACCAACATTGCCGATAAAAGAGTCGTCGCCGACACTTACATTGTGGAGAGTGGCATGGCAAATGCCCGAATGACGGGTAAAGCCGCCCTCAAGATGAAAAGATTTGCTGAAAGAGCCAAGACGCACATCACCGGAAAAAGCGGTGTCGGAAACAAAAGCGGCATCAAAGGCATCAGCTACAAGGACATTGCTCCAATCGTCGGCAGAGCAACGATTGGATTCAAGACGGCGAATCTCACCGTCGGTAAGTTTTCTGTAGTTCATATATACTCAAACAATAATTATGAGGCAGTTTATGCTTCAATTTCGGTTACAAATACAATATACGGTGCGGCAAAAAGCCGCAAAAAGCTCAACAGTTATAAATCCTCGTCGTAATGCTGGAAGAGGAAATCATTGTAAGGAAAGCGCTGGGTGTGAATAATACGCGCCTTCTCATACAGCAAACGCTTCAACTCCTCGACATTAGTACGCTGCTTGGCGGAAATGAACACACAATTCTTGTTCATCTTAGCCATCCAAGTGTCCTTGAGTTCATCAAGCGGGATGTTCTCACGGGTGCGTGGCGACAAATCATCGTCGTCCTTCTTCACATAGGAGAAAGCATCAATCTTGTTGAAGACAAGAATCATCTCCTTGTCGGCAGCATCACAAACCTCCTGCAGGGTGCGGTTAACCACCTCAATCTGATCCTCAAACTGAGGATGAGAGATGTCAACCACATGCACAAGGATGTCGGCATCGCGAACCTCATCGAGAGTAGTCTTGAACGACTCAATAAGGTGAGTAGGCAATTTGCGGATAAAACCGACAGTGTCAGTGAGCAGGAAAGGCAGATTATCAATAACCACCTTACGGACAGTGGTGTCGAGAGTGGCAAAAAGCTTGTTCTCGGCAAACACATCGCTCTTGCTAAGCAAATTCATCAAAGTGGACTTGCCGGCATTAGTGTAGCCAACAAGCGCAATGCGAGTGAGTTTGCCACGATTTTTGCGCTGGATGGTCTTTTGCTTGTCGAGACCTTTCAGACGCTCCTTCAGCAACGAAATCTTATCGAGGACAATACGGCGGTCGGTCTCAATCTGAGTTTCACCCGGGCCACGCATACCAATACCACCACGCTGGCGCTCAAGGTGAGTCCAAAGGTGGGTAAGACGTGGAAGCAGATACTGATATTGCGCAAGCTCCACCTGCATCATGGCACTTGCCGTCTTGGCATGCTTAGCGAAAATATCAAGAATCAGGCTTGTGCGGTCGAGGATTTTCACCTTCAAGGCATCTTCGATGTTAGCCGTCTGCTTGGCATTGAGGTCATCATCGAAAACCACCAGAGAAATATCGTTAGCCTCAACATACTGGCGAATCTCCTCCAACTTGCCTTTACCGACGAACGTGCGCGGATTGGCGGAATCGCACTTCTGGACAAAGCGCTTTTCAGCCACAGCACCGGCAGTGTCGGCAAGAAACGCAAGCTCATCGAGATATTCACGGGAATGCGCCTCAGACTGCTGAGGAGTAATCAAGCCCACGAGCACAGCGCGCTCAGGAGCCACCTCACTTAATATTACCTGACTTTCTTTCATATTCGCGACAAAGATACGAAAATAGGAGCAAATCAAAAAAACTCAAACAAAAATAAGGTGCAAAAAACCACGATATTAAGAAAAAAGACTGCAAAGACGACAAACACGAAAGCAGGCCAACGCTGAATGAGCATTGACCTGCAAATATAAATTTCTAAATTCTATTCAGATTCTACTGTAAAGCTATTTTGAGCTTACCTTAGTGTAACGCTTATTAAGACCTTCAACCACTTCGTCGGTGATATTGAATTTAGGGTCGATGTAGAAAGTGGCAGTTTTGCGGAGAATCACATCATAGCCCTTCGACTTGTTGTACTGCTTCAGGAAATTATTGATGGAATCATTGAGCATAATCTGATTCTGCTGCATTTCGCTCTGAATGTCGTGCTGCATCTTGCCGAGATAAGTCTGGGCATCGCTCTGCATCTTCTGGAGCTTGGCCTGATCAGCATTAAAGCTTTCCTCGGTGAGATAGCCGTTGTTCTTATATTTAGTCTGTACCTCGCTACCGAACTTCTGGATTTCGGAGGAGCGCTGCTGCTGAGCGGCATCGTACTGATTGGAGCGGCGAAGCATAGCTTCATTCAAATCCTTGGCAAGATTGTAATTGGCCAAGAGTGAATCCTCGTCGATGTAGCGAATAGCCACCTGCTCGTTGGCACCCTTAGGCAAAGCCGGGGTAACTTGTTTAGCACTTTGTTTATTGCAAGAGAGGATAGGCACGATAGCTAACGCGATGAGCGCTATCTTGGCAAACTGGGTTGAAAGTTTCATTTTCTACTTTTATAATCGTTTTTTTATATATTTGTTCTAATTGTCAAGTATAGTCGGATAAAAACACTATATTCGCAGTGCAAATATATGAAAGGTAAATGGTTTTTTTGCTTTTTCTCAATTTTTATTTGTAACTTAGTAACCGATTTCGCAATGTTTTAACTAAATTTCATTCGATTAAAGCATAGATAACATTTTCATTAAAATATTTAAGTATGACAATTAAAGATTTAAAGCCAACATTGATTTGGAACATCTTTGACCAAATTACAAAGGTTCCACGCCCTTCAAAGAAAGAAGGACACATGAGAGAATTTCTGGTAAATTTCGCCAAGGAACACAAACTTGAGTACAAGGTTGACAAAATCGGCAACGTGGCTATTTTCAAGCCAGCGACAAAAGGCTATGAAAACGCGCCCAAAGTGATAATGCAAGGGCACATGGATATGGTGTGCGAGAAGGACAGCGGCGTAGAGCATGACTTCGAGAAAGACCCGATAAAGACTATCATTGACGGTGAATGGGTGCATGCCGACCACACGACACTGGGTGCCGACAACGGCATAGGCGTAGCCGCAGGACTTGCAGTGCTGATTGACGACAAACTTGTGCATGGACCGATACAGATACTTGCCACAGTTGACGAGGAGACCGGACTGACGGGAGCCACCAACGTGGGCAAAGAGATGGTGGAAGGCGACATTCTGCTGAATCTTGACTCGGAAGAAGAAGCCATAATAATAATGGGATGCGCAGGCGGCATAGGCACAAAAGCCACATTTGAATACAAACGTTCATTCGCACCACCGAAATTCCAATATTTCAAGATAACATTCTCCAACCTGCAAGGCGGCCATTCAGGCAGTGACATAGACGGCGGACGCGCATGCGCCAACAAGCTGCTGGCACGCTTCCTGTGGAATGTAAGCCAGAAATACGAGCTTGAGCTTTCAACCATCGACGGCGGCAACCTGCACAATGCGATAGCACACGACGCAAGCGCAGTGTTCGGCATCCACAGCGACCACAAGGAGCACATAAGTGCCGACCTGAACAAGTTCAAGGCTGAAGTGGAAGATGAATACAAAGGCATTGAAACCGACATGAACATCACACTTGAGACGGTTGACGCGCCTGAATACTGCATCGACAACGACACAGCCATAGCACTTATCCGCGCCATCTACTGCGCACCTCACGGAGTGTTCTCGATGAGCCGCGCAATGAAGGGACTGGTAGAGACCTCCACCAACCTCGCTTCTGTGAAGATGAAGCCTGAGAACAAGGTTG
>JAKVKZ010000070.1 GCA_022484565.1 Muribaculaceae bacterium | reverse complement strand
CGTAGCATGCACAGCAGCCATTCTTTATGGTTATGCCCATGGCACTGTCAATGCAAGGAAAAGCCTGAAAATCGGGATTGTGGTTGACACATTGGCAACACCCACGATTTCTTCAGGCAATGTAATTCTAAGCACATCTTCGAAAGATGGAGCGTACAATATGACTTTTGTGGGACTTAAGGCAAAGACCAAATATTATTACCAGTCATTTATGGCCATCGACAATGTCTATTATTATGGCGACACTAAATCATTTGTCACAAATGATTATCAGAAAGCCGGCACGGCAATCGATTTGGGACTAAGCGTAATGTGGGCCGACCAGAATGTGGGCGAGAATATAGGCGATTATCACAATAGATATTTCGGTTGGGCCGACCCCACTGGACGTAGGACGACAACTATACCCGGTGAATACCCGAGCAATAACCCACCAAAATGCATCTGCGGTACTGATTACGACATGGCACGAGCCAATTGGGGCGGTAAGTGGAGAATGCCTACACGTGAGGAATGGACAGAACTTATAGAAAAATGCAAGTGGATCTACGGGGTCCCCCGCCATTCAAGCGACTATGTAGCCGTCACTGGTCCAAGCGGCAAATCTATTAGGCTCATTAAAGACGCATATATGGTTGATGGTAATCCATCAAGCCCAGGTGAATATGGAGATTATTGGAGCTGCGACCTCGACACCACTTCAATAAACTATGCCTACAAAATGGGATTTGATGTTGAAGCCAGCATTAATACGATGCAGCGTGACTATGGGCTTTCGGTCCGCCCAGTCCTCGACTATCCACAGTCTGTCACTTCCGACAGCGTGACTTCCGTAACCTCAGAAAGTGCTATCCTCAATTGCACAGTCAGAGGGACAAAGAATCCGCACACTTCACTTACCATCGGAATAATCTACGGCACTAATTCTTCAATTAATGCCACAGAAGGCACCAAAATCGCTTCTGAAAAAATTAGCGATGGTTCTTACAGCGTCAAAATAGATAATTTGCAGAAAGGCACTACTTATTATTACCGTGGATATATGCAGTTCGACAGCACCTATTATTACGGTGACATTAGCAGTTTCATTACTAAAACAGAATAAGCATTAACCAAATAATGTGTCATAGCATAATTAAGCCCCATGAGGCTTAATCCGACAAAAATGGTGGCAGACAATCATATCTGCCACCATTTTTTTGCTTTCAGTGAACATTCATCCATCCTTTTCCCACAATAATTATCCTGAAACCTCAACCGACGGCTTTGGCCATCAGCAGACCCTCTCCCTTCGGCCCACATCATCCCTGCCCCCGCATCAATTCGCATAGTTCAAAAGTAAAGGCCGCAATTCGCATCCACATTGAATGTTGCAGCAAAAAATCCTTTTTTCTTGTATCATCGTCCCCTCAGCATCTTATTTTTGCATAAGGCGAGGAAAAGCATCAATTTTCAGTTTTCATAATGCCATCCCTTCCCTCATAGTTCCTTGACCTGCTGTTTACCGCATAAAAAATCAAAAGCATTTTCTATTTTCCATATCAAAGTTGTCCCAGTAATTTTCCCAAAAGTAGTCCCGACATTATTTAAATTAAACTTGTCCCAAGCAATCGTGAAAAATTATGGTAAAAAACTTTCTGGGACATTCTGGAAATCATTCTGATTATCAAAATGTTGCAAGCCGAAAATTGTCCCACGTACTTGTCCCAAGCAATCGTGAAAATTATGGTGAAAAACTTTGTGGGACACTCCGAAAATCATCCTGATTATCAAAATGTTGCAAGCCGAAAATTGTCCCACGTACTTGTCCCAAGCAATCGTGCAAAATTATGGTGAAAAACTTTCTGGGACACCCTAAAAATCATCCTGATTATCAAGATGTTGCAAGTCTAAAATTGTCCCACGTACTTGTCCCAAGCAATCGTGAAAAATTATGGTGAAAAACTTTCTGGGACACTCTAAAAATCATTTTGATTATCAAAGTGTTGAAAGCCTAAAATTGTCCCACGGACCTGTCCCAAGCATCACCCTACACCACGTAATCCTTCGGAAGAACGCCATACTGTTTCTGGAAGCACTTCGCAAAATACGATGGAGAACTGAATCCCACCATATAGCAAATTTCAGTCACATTGTTTCGGCCCTCTTTCAAGAGTTCAGCAGCCTTCTTCAGCCGCTCAATCCTGATATAGTCGTTTGGCGACATATCCAAGATGCCCTTAATCTTTCGGTAGAAGTTCGACCGGCTCACATTCATAATTTTCACCACCTCATCCATGGTGAAGTCAGGATTCTGATAATTGGCCTTGATAATCTCATTAAGACGGCGCAGAAAATCCTCGTCCATCTTCGACAGACCCTCCACCGTGGCAGTAATTGCAAATGTCTGCTGGCTGAAAGCCTCCCTGAGCTTTTTCCTGTTACGGATTAGTGCATCGACGTTGGCCACAAGGTATTCCATGGCAAACGGCTTCACTATATAGGCATCGGCATTAAGTTCAAGTCCCTTGATTTTATCCGACATGTCAGTACGCGCAGTGAGCAGGATAACCGGTATATGGCTGTATTTGATGTTCGTCTTTATTTCACGGCAAAGCTCAAATCCGTCCATTTCCGGCATCATCACATCACTGATTACCACATCCACAATGTGGGCGTCAAGCACACTCAAGGCCTCCTTGCCGTTGGCAGCGCAGAACACATTATAGTTGTATCCCGTCAATTCTCGGTTGATGAACTGGCACATTTCCACATTATCCTCAACCACGAGTGCAGTGATGCCCTTCTCGTTCTTCTGCAAAATGGATTCCAAAGTGCTCGTGTCCTCGTTGTCTTCTTCCTGGTCCTTGCTCGGCTCGCTTTCAATAGGAATTGTCAGCACAAACTCATTTTCCTCATCGTTGTCGCTCATCAGCAATGTTCCGCCATGCAGCTGTGCCAGACTTCTCGCGAACGGAAGGCCAATTCCTGCCCCGCCCTTGTGCTTAACCACATTGAGCCTTGAAAATGCCATAAACACTTCCTCGCGCTTGTCCTTGGCTATTATTTCACCGTCGTTGGCGACCTTTATCACGAATGTTCCGTTAGCCTCGTCAGTCTCAAGGGTGACCTTTATATAGGATTTGCCGTATTTGGTGGCGTTTACGAACAGATTACTCAGTATCTTGGTAATTGCCTCGCCGTCAACTGTCGCCATAACGTCCGCTTCAGGTTTGTTCACAGTAAGCTGCATCTCAGCCGACCGTATTGTTGGCTCAAATCTGAGTTCCACACGTTCAAGCAGCTTTGTAATGTCGCATTTTTCCTTCTTGATTTTGTATTTGTTGCTCTCTATCCGCCTGAAATCAAGTAATTGGTTGGCAAGAAACATCAGCCGGTCCACATTCAGGTTCATGATGTCGAGATTCTCCCTCACGGTGCGGTCTTTAGTCTTCACACTCCGTAAAATGCTGTCGAGCGGCGCCTTTATCAGCGTTAACGGCGTACGGATTTCATGGGCTATGTTGGTGAAGAATTCAAATTTGGCGTCATAGACTTCCTTCTCCTTCTCCTGCTTGTACTTGTCCATTTGGTATTGTGTCTTGCGCAAATTCCTTCTGCGGTAATATTCCATCGCATAATACACGAATCCCGCAAACATCAGCAAATAGATGATATCGGCCCAAATAGTTCTGTAGAATGGTGGATTTATCACAATCTTAAGTTCTGTCATCGACCCGTTTTTCTCCTCATTCTCGTTGAACGACACCACTTTCAGCACGTAGTCGCCATAGCCTAAGTTTGAATAGCTTATCCTGTTATAGTCAGCCGGCAGATAGTTCCAGCCCTTGTCAAGGCCCTCAAGCATATATTTTATGCGGTGGCGCGTCGGTGCGCTGTAGCTCAGCGACACCACGTTGAACGTCAATGAGTTTTGATTGGAAGCCAACTCCACTTCATCTGTCATCGAGATGCTTTGTTTCAGAGGTGAGTCCTCCTCGGCTGGTTCGATATGTTTATTGAACACCCACATGTCCACAATCACCGGTTTTGGCAAACGCTTCTGCACTGTCGGATTTTTTGGGTCAAATGCTATAAATCCTTCTATCTCCCCGAAGTATATCTTTCCATTCTGGTCCTTGAAACTCGACGAATAGTTGAATTGGTTGGTCAGCAGACCCTCGTTGGTAGTGAATCGATAGACGCTGTTTTTCCGCCTGTCTATATTGTATAGTCCATGGTTGGTGGTTATCCAGTAATTTCCCATATTGTCCTCCACCATCTGGTACACCACCTGTTGTGGAAAATTCTCATTGTGGATGGATTGGTCAAAGCTGTTTCTGCGTGGATTGTAGCTGCACATTCCGCCTTGGGTCAGAATCCACATAGTGCCTTTGCTGTCCTGATATATGGAATAGACTCGGTTGCTTGGCAGCGTTCTCTTGTCGCCTTCCACGTTTATAAACCGTTTCCACAGTCCTGTGCGGGCATCGTGGCAGTAGAGTCCAAACGCGTATGTCCCCACCCACATGTTTCCGCTTCTGTCTTCCATCATGTCGTACACGAATATGTCACGGAATTCCGGCACTGCCACGAATCGGTCTTTAGCTGCGTCGTAGTATTGCAATCCTGAAGTGGTGCCTAAATAAATGCGTCCATCGTGGCTGAGCATTATGGCAAACACATAGTTGTCCAGCAGTTGTGACTTGTCGCCCTGCCTGTAGCTTTTCAGCACACTTCCGCTTCGTGTGTCTATCACCTTGATTCCATTGGCGAAAGTTCCTACCCATAAATTGGTGCCCACGCAGCACAGTCCATGAATATTGCTTATATCTTTCCCTATATTCACATGCTCAATGATGCCTGTCGCAGGATTCAGCTTGTTCAGCCCTTTATCCTCTGTTCCTATCCACAGATTTCCGTTGCCGTCCTTGCAGAATCTTCTCACACGCTGCCCCGTAAGACATCCGGCACTTCCGTTCTCATAGTATTTTTCAAAGTGGATATTCTCATGCGGCAGATAGTTAACTCCGCCGAAATAGCTGCCTATCCATATTCCGCCCTCATGGTCCTGCTCAATAGCATACACTGCATTATCCGACAAAGAATATGGGTCGTAAACCGAATGCATGTCGTGCCTGAATGTGCGGCTGGTCAAATCCAATATATAAATCCCGCTTTCAGTTCCAATCCACATTTCATTTGGTTTCACAAAGGAGAAGCAGCGGAACAGCGGTATAATTCCGTGCTCATCGGTCTTCATCAGCGTGTTCACCATTCGTTTCTGCGGGTCAATATCATATAATCCTGTGCGGTCAGTACCCACATACAGCCTTCCATCATGCCACTTTATTCCCATTATTATCTTGCCGGTGAAGAAATTCTGCCTGTTATTGTCGAGGAATGCCCTGATTGTTCTCAGCCCATCGGAGGAGTACCATAATCCTTGGCCCATTGTGCCCATCCACAATGTCCCTTTATCGTCAAATGTGAGCAGTCGTATGGCAATTACAGCCCTGCCGTTTTGCCCTCTTATCTGGAATTGCTTAAGCTCTTTTGTCTTGGGATTGTATCTGAACACACCCTGATTCTCCACCACAATCCACACATTTCCTGCTTTATCTATGTCAATATCCGTCACATTGTTGGTTATCCTCACTCCAGCTCGTGTTTTCACGTTGAATGTGCTTACATTCTCCTTAACTGGGTCGTACACACACACTCCATCGTCTGTTCCTGCCCATATTGTCCCGTCGGGATGTTCACAAATATCGGAAATGAAGTTGAACTTATATGAGTTGTTCTCCACGTTTCTGAAGGTCTTGAAATTCACTCCGTCGTAGCGGTCAAGACCATCCTTTGTTCCGAACCACATAAATCCGCGCTTGTCCTGAATAATACACTGCACCGTATTTTGTGATAAGCCGCTCGTTATGTCGAGGTGCCGTCCATAGTAATTACTGCTCGTCTGGGCATGCACCACACCGCACACTAATCCCATTAGCATACTTATCACCAAATATGATATTGCCAATCTATGCATTATTTCCAAATTTTATGAACAAAGATAGTTAAACTTGATTGAAATTTTAATCGAAATTGCACCTTTTATTAATTATAAGTGATTTTTTGTGTGCCTACTGTTGGCCCGTCAATCGTCAGCAGATTGTCTTTACCTATTGCCAGCCTGTCCATCATCACACCCCAATCTCTTGAAGATTTGGTTATCCTTCCGCTGTACACACAGTACATGTCACCACCCGGCATGGCTATCACCATTCCATGTCCCACCGTTGACACCATTCCGCCACGGCTCTGATTTTCTTGCAGCAGCGGATTGTTTCCCGCCTTTCTGAATGGTCCTAACGGATTAGCCGACATGGCATAACCCATATTGTATGATTGTTCCGAATCCATCCGCTCTGAATAGGTCATATAAATCACGTTACCATCCTTGAAAACGTGAGTTCCACCATAACCGCCGTCATACCTCATGCTGGCTGTCGGCTCCAGCAACGTCCTCGGTTTGCCTATCACGCCTGAGAAATCCGATTTCAGTTCCACCACGCATATCAGGCTACCCGATTCATCAGGTCGGTTATCCCGACCTTCCATTTTACTCTCTTGAGGAACTTTCACATTACCGCAACGCGTGTAGTAAAGATATGCCTTGCCGCTGGTGTCGTCGAAATACACATTTGCATCTATTATCGAATATCCTGGGTCGAAAATTGGCCGGTTATACAAATCCGAGAAAGGTCCAATCGGCGACAGTGACACTGCCACACCAACCTTGTAATTTTCCCCTCTGCTGCCTGATTTATCGTTGGCACTGTAGAATAAATAGTACTTCCCATTTCTTTCAAACACTTCAGGCGACCAGAATCGGTTGGAATTCCATTGGTCGGAACCGCCTCCATTGTACACTTGTCCACAATCCTGCCACTTTACAAAATCGTTCGTCATATACACTTCAAAGCCATCTGCTGGCGAGGTGCCATACATGTAGAAATTCCCGTCTTTCGCACGCATCAGATAAGGATCACCAATCTTCATGGGTAATGGATTGGTTATTGCAGCCACTTTTTTGGCGCAATCGCAGTCTTTCCCCTTTGCTCCGCAGGAAGTCATCATCGCCATAACATTCAGGGCAAGAATGAGCATAATATTAAATCTTACTGCCTTCACCATTTTACTGCGTATTTATATTTTTTACAAATTTATCATTCTTTCATCCGGCACTATGCAAATATTTTCCCAGAAAAAAACAAAATAATTTCAATCTCAGCTTTCATTATCGGATATTTATGATTTTACCTTATCCCAACCCTCTTTCAATCCTTTTAACGCCCTTGATTGCCCTATTTATTTGCAAATCTTGAACATTGGTTATATCTTTGCGTATTAATTTTATTAATCACATTTAGTTTATGGATGTTGTTGAAAAGAAACATATAGTTATAGTCGGTGGAGGCTTCGCTGGAATCAACGCCATCAAGAAGCTCGACAAGAATAAATTCGACATTACTCTCATCGACCGTAACAATTTTCACTCATTCCCTCCCTTATTTTATCAAATTGCATCTTCGGGTCTCGACCCTGCAAGCATATCATTCCCATTCCGCCGTGAAATGCGCTGGATGAAGGGCGTGCGTTTCCATCTTGGCGAAGTTAAGAGTGTTGATGCCAAAGCTCACACCGTAACCACTCAATTTGAAACGATTCCCTACGATTATCTGCTTATCGGTGTTGGCACCACCAATAATTTTTTCGGAATGGACGACCTTCGCGATAAGGTTTACACTCTGAAGTCAACGGCTCAGTCCATCCGTCTTCGTAACGAGATCCTCGAACGTCTTGAGCGCGCCAGCATCTGCAAAAGCCCAGAGAACCGCAAGCGGCTGCTGAGTTTTGTAGTTATTGGCGGTGGACCTGCCGGAGTTGAAGTGGCTGGTGCAATTGGAGAGATGAAGCGCTATATCCTTCAGCGCGAATACCCCGACATCAACCGCGATGAAATCAGCATCACTATAGTTGAAGGCACCGACCGACTACTGCGCACAATGAGTAAGACTTCATCACGTTTCGCTTACGAATATCTTGGGCATCTTATGGTTGACATCAAGTTGAATAAGACGATGAAGAGCTACGATGGCGATAAAAATATCATTCATTTTGCTGATGGTGAGGAGATGTATTGCGAAACTCTCATTTGGACTGCGGGCATTACCGGCGAGAGCATCAAAGGCCTCAACGACGTGAAAATGCAACGTGGCAACCGTTTCCCTGTGGATGAATATAACCGCATTATTGGCTGCGATGACATTTTTGCCCTTGGTGATGTCGCCTACATGGACACCCCGCTATATCCTGCCGGCTATCCGCAATTGGCACAAGTGGCAATTCAGCAGGCAAGGAATCTATCAAAGAATCTGAATTTGGGCGAAATGAAGACGCCTTTCAAATACAAGGACAAAGGCACCATGGCTACAATCGGCCGCAATCGTGCTGTCGCTGACCTCAATCACATTTACCTTTATGGCCGGCCCGCATGGCTCACTTGGATGTTCATCCACCTGATTTCCATTCTCGGGATGCGCAACAAGGTTTCCGTCCTTATCAACTGGGTTTGGGCTTATTTCTCCTACTCCACTTCGCTCCGCCTGCTTATAAGGCCTACCAAATTCCCGCATCGCAAGCATTGGGACTCGTGCCCTCAATAAAATTGAATTTCACATGAAAAAGTTCTATCTTTTATCCATAGTGCTAATTATCAGCATAATTGTTCCTTTCAATGGTTCTGCTAAAAAGAAGAGCAAAAAGAACGACAAAATCGCTGCTTATGCGATTTCAGCGCAGGATTCATTGGATTTTGCCGCGTCGCAGGCGTCTCTTTTCTCCGGCGAATGGACTATAGTTACCATCAAGAGCAAGAAAGTTTACACCCGTGAACGTGCGTTTGTGAATTTTGATTCCGCCACAAAGCGCTTTTATGGCAACAATGGATGCAACACCATTAACGGCAGTTTCTCAGTCACTCAACCTTCATCAATATCTTTCTCCGACATTATTGCCACTCAGGATGTTTGCCGAAATTCCGTCACTCCTGAAAAGACGGTGATGAAAGCATTTAACGACGCTGCTGAATTCCGTTCTTTCCTTAACAACGGAATAATGTATATGCAGATTCTCAATAGCCGTGGCGGCAACGTAATGCTCCTGAAGCAGCAAAACCTTGATTTTCTTAACGGAGCTTGGACTGTGACCTGCATCGACGGCGACACCCTGATTAACAGCAAATCGCGCATTGTGATTGACACCGAAGAGCTGAAGTTGCACGGCAATTCTGGCTGCAACACCATCAACGGCACTGTCGTGATTGACCCCGACAAGGATTGGGCCATTCAGTTCCAGCAGATAAATTCCACCAACACTCCATGTTCGGAAATCGATAAGGAGACTTCGCTACTCGTAGCCCTTGAGGAAGTGGAATCATGCAGAAAAATTGACAATAACAATATGCAGCTTCTCGACAAGAAAGGAAACATATCAGTCGAGCTGCATCGCCTTAACCTGCACAAGTAATTTTCTTCTTTTCTCGGATTTCCAATTTCATTGATATAGCTGCATTTCGGCTAAAAGCAAAAATAATCTCCGAAAATTTTCGGAGATTATCATTAATTGGTTATATCACCATGAGTTACGCAAAGAGTAGCGATCACATATTTTCCTCTAATGCCGCAACTACTGAAGCAAGGCTCTGAACTCCACTTTTGCGCCAAAGCTCCTTGCCTTCCTTGAAAATAATCAAAGTGGGCACTACTTGAATGCCATATTTGTCGGAAAGTGCCTCTTCTTTGTCGATGTCAACTTTCACGATTGTGGCACTGTCGCCAACTTTTTCCTTAACTTCCTCGAGTATCGGCATCATCATTTTGCACGGTCCGCACCATGTGGCGAAGAAATCCACCAGCACTGGCTTGCTGCTTGCTATCAATTCATCAAATTTATCCATTTTGCTTGTTATTTTGTTTGTATTGTTCTATAAAGTGCAAATATCATGCCACCAAATATAGTGATTATGGTGCAGACCAAGCAAACAAAATATGAATTATTTTGCCAATACATGGAAATGCACTAACTTTGCAGCGCAATTCGGATAATCCGTATTGCAGGGGTGCTCGCAAATATGCGGGCTGAGATTACACCCATTGAACCTGAAACGGGTAATGCCGGCGGAGGGAGTAGAGAAAAGGCGTTCTGCTATATTCTCATTTTCAAGTGTATCACATCTCTATAAGCCCCCTTTATTGTCTAATTATAATTTTATAAAGATGAAAAGGGTTTTATTTATTTTGGTTTGTGCTGCAATGATGGCACAGGCAATTGTGGCTGAGAAGCGCGATTCGGTGCGCATTGTCAGCCTTGATGAAGTGGTGGTCAACGCCTTGCGTGCGTCGCATAACACGCCTATGGCTGTAACCAACGTTGGAAAAGCACAAATACAGCGTACAAACGTGTGTCAGGATTTACCTTATCTATTGGGGCAAACGCCTTCCGTCACAGTTACTTCCGATAACGGGCTTGGCATTGGAACTACTTATTTCCGCGTACGCGGTTCCGACAATTCCCGCGTGAATTTCACAGTTGACGGCGTTCCAATCAATGACTCGGAGGACCAATCAGTGTTTTGGGCAAACATGAACAGTTTCGCCGCAGGACTTGAAAGCATTCAGATTCAGCGCGGTGTGGGCACATCCACCAATGGTGCAGGAGCTTTCGGAGCGACGGTGTCAATGAAAAGCGCTGCATCGCATCTTTCGCCTTACGTCTGGGCAAACGGCTCTTATGGCTCATACAACACTTATAAATATGATGTTCTTGGCGGCACTGGACTTCTCTATAATCATTTCACCTTCGATGCCCGCTATTCACAGACTTATACCGATGGCTTTATCGACCGAACCGCCGGACATCTGCGCACTTATTCATTCACCGGCACTTATTTCGGCGATAATTTCCTGATACGTTACCGCAATTTCGGAAGCGGAGAATGTGTGCAACAGTGCTGGAATGGTGTAACTCCTGATGAGATGCAGCAATACGGACGACGTTACAACAGTCTGGGCAAGTACACCGACGACAACGGCAACACCGCTTTCCGCCCCACAACCGACAATTATTGGCAAAATCACAATTACCTGTCATTCATAAAGGATTTTAGCAGTGCGTGGAAAATGAACCTCACGCTGCATTTCACCCACGGGCACGGTTACTACGATGACCTAAAAAGCAATGCCTCGCTCTACAAATTCGGTCTTTCCAATTTCATCGATGCCTCGGGCAATAAAGTGAAAAAGACTGACCTGATACGTAACAAGGCGCTGAAGAATGATTTTGGCGGCGGCATTTTCAACTTGAATTATAAATCGAATAAAATCGATGCCGTGTTTGGCGCAGCAGCCAACCATTTCGATGGCGACCATTGGGGCGAAGTAACATGGGCACGCAATTATCCTGACCTTACCTACGGCAAACATTATTACGACAGCAACGCGAAAAAGACTGACTACAATTTCTTCGTGAAGGCTAATTACCAATTTTCAACACCTTTCAGCGCTTACGTGGATTTGCAATACCGTGGTGTGGACTACAAAATTACTGGAATGAACGACAAGTTCTACACCGACGCCGACTGGAACAATGTGCAGCAGTCGCTCAACGTTGACCGCCATTGGAATTTCTTCAATCCAAAAGCCGGTATCAACTACGAACAAGGTGGCAACCGCGCTTATGCCTCGTTTGCTGTGGCCCACCGCGAGCCTACTCGCAACAACTACACCGATAACGGTCAGTTCGACCCTGCACCTTCCGCCGAATCGCTGCGCGACTATGAACTTGGCTACGTGTATTCAGCCCGCATTTGGAATGTTGGTGTAAATCTTTATTACATGGATTATTCCGACCAATTGGTGCTTAGCGGCCAAACCAGCGACATCGGCGAAGCACTCACCGTAAATGTTCCCGATTCCTACCGTATGGGAGTAGAATTAACTGCTGCCGTCCGGCCTTGCAATTGGTTCAACTGGAATGCCAACCTCACATTGAGCCGCAACAAAATCAAAAATTTCACAGAGACTCTGACCACTTACGACAAGGATTGGAACGAAATCTCCCCTACCGTGACAAATTACGGCTCCACCGACATCTCCTTTGCACCGAAAGTTATCGCCAACAACTGCTTCAACTTCATCTACAAGAATTTCACAGCCTCGGCACTCACTAATTTTGTGGGTCGCCAATATCTCGACAACACGCAGTCACGCTCACGCAGCCTCGACAGTTACACTACCACCTCGTTGCGGCTTGACTACACTTTCCGCCCATCGTTCTGCAAGGAACTCACATTGGGATTCAACGTCTATAACTTGTTCAACGCCAAATATGAGAGCAATGGTGGTGCAGGTGGTGATGTGGAATACGACGAATCATCAAAATCGGAGCAGAAGGTATATTGGACATGGTTGTTTCCACAAGCTGGCACAACCTGCATGGGCACAGTTAGCATAAAATTCTAACAAAATCTTCACAATATGGATTTAAGCCTGATCCTTCAACTCACCGGCGTTACGCTCGGACTACTCTACCTTTGGCTCGAATACAAGGCAAATATCTGGCTTTGGGCGGTAGGAATCGTTATGCCTATGGTGCATGGCTATCTGTATTTTTCAAAGGGCCTCTATGCCGACAGCGGCATGGAGGTTTATTATGTTCTTGCCGGAGTTTATGGCTGGGCGATGTGGAAATTCAGGCCTCAATCTGAGGAAAAGCCTCTCATTATCACCCACACGCCATTGCGAATTGTTCCACGCCTGTTTGCAATCTATCTCGTCCTGCACATCGCGCTCTATTTCTTCCTTTCGCGCTGCACCGACAGCACTGTGCCGTTCTGGGACAGTTTCACCACAGCCCTTTCAATCGTAGCTTTGTGGATGCTTTCGCGCAAATTCGTTGAAGAATGGCTTGTTTGGCTCGTGGTGGATGCCACCTACGTTTTCCTGTATTTCTACAAGCAAATCCCCTACACTGGCGGACTTTACACAGTTTACTGCGTCCTTGCTGTCGTGGGCTATCTACGTTGGAAGCGCCAGGCAGCTTTATCGAAAGGACAACAAAATTCCACTGATTTAGGTTGAAAATAATATAACGCTATCGCCATATCTCTGTTTACACTTTTTTATCTCCAATAATTGCACGTGATTGTAATATTGGCTACCTTTGCTGCCGAAAATCAGCATGGCGCAGCTAAAGGCGCATTGTGGGTTTTCAGTATGTTTAAACATATCGACAATATGGCAAGTATTAATCTTAAAGGCATGGGAGTGGCTCTCATAACCCCATTCCACACCGATAAAACTATTGATTTCGAAGCTCTGGCACGTTTGCTTGAATACCAAATCAAGAACGGCATCGACTATCTTGTAGTCCTCGCCACCACTGCTGAAACTGCTACGCTTACGCCGCAGGAACAGGTACAAGTTCGCGATTTCGTCGTCGAGCGTGTGCATGGCCGTGTGCCTCTCGTTCTTGGCGTCGGCAGCAACAACACCATGGCAGTTGTCGAGGCAGTAAAAACCATAGATTTGTCACCTTTCTGTGCCATCCTTTCTGTAGTGCCATATTACAATAAGCCGTCGCAGGACGGCATTTACGAGCATTACAAGGCAATCGCCACAGCCTGCCCTATTCCGATTATCCTTTACAACGTCCCCGGACGTACCGGCACCAACATGAAGCCGGAAACTTGCCTTCGCCTTGCCCGCGATTTCAAGAATATCATCGGCGTTAAGGAGGCATCAGGCAACATTTCGCAGATGGATGAGATAATCAAGAATAAGCCACAGGATTTCATGGTGATTTCCGGCGACGACGCAATCACATTTCCACTCATCACTCTTGGTGCCTGCGGAGTAATCTCAGTTATCGGCAACGCATTTCCTAAGGAGTTCAGCCGCATGGTCCGCCTTGCGCTACGTGGCGATTACGAGAAGGCTCTCAAAATCCATCACCGTTTTTCCGACCTTTTCAGCCTGCTCTTTGTCGATGGCAATCCTGCCGGCGTGAAATGTGTCCTCAACGCCATGGGTTACATTGAGAATGAGCTTCGGCTGCCACTTGTCCCCACGCGCATCACCACCTACGAGAAAATCCGCGAGGTTCTCAGCAGCCTTTCCTGATGCAGATTCACAATAGAAGTGCAACAACGGAGCGCCAGTGGAAGTGAAAATTAATATGAAACACACACCGCGGGAGCGCCAAGCGGCAAGGGGCGAGTAGCCCCGCCGAGCGTCAACAAGCAATGC